>CAZLYG010000073.1:0-14735 GCA_964563075.1 uncultured Steroidobacteraceae bacterium
TGCTCGCCATGCAACCGGAGATCCTGCTGCTCGATGAGCCCACAGCCGGACTCGACCACCAGGGAACCGAAGATCTGCTCGCCGTGCTGGAGGAGCTCAGCAGTCGCCACACGACGCTGGTGTTCACCACCCACGATGTCGAGCTGGCATTTCGCTTTGCCGATGAGGTTGCCCTGTTCGAAGGCGGCCGGACACTCGCCCAGGGGCCGACTGCAGACATCCTTGCCGATGCCGAGCTGTTGCGCTCGGCGCACCTGGGGGCGCCCTTGCTGCTGAAGCTCGGTCTCAGAGCGCGCGACGTCGGCCTGCTCGCCCCTTCCGACCCTCTGCCGCGCTCGCCGGAGGCGGTACTGGCCTTGCTGAAAAAGCCTTAAGACGTGGCGCCGGAGGTCTTCGTCTCATCGAACAGCAGCAGCCGCCCGGCGTTGCCGATGCCGAGGAAGGTGCTGACGTTGTGCAGCAGCGCAGCGATGATCGGCGCTTCGTAGCCGAGAACGCCGGCACCGGCGAGCGCGGTCAGCGCGAATGTGAAGCCCAGGCCGATGCCCACATTGACGTAGATCGTGCGGCGGCAACGACGGCTCAGGCGAATGCACGTGCCGAGGCGCCGCAGATCGTTGGTCATCAGTGCGAGGTCGGCCGAGGCGAGCGCCACATCCGCACCCTGCGTACCCATGGCAACGCCTACCGCACCGGCGCGCAATGCAAGCGAATCGTTGATGCCGTCGCCGACCACCATCGGCCGGTGGCCGCGCTGGATCTCGGCCCGCACCCGGTCCATTTTCTGCTCTGGCAACATCTCGGCCCATACTTCCTCGATCCCGACCTCACCGGCAACCTGCTTCGCCACCGCGGTGCGGTCGCCGGTCAGCAGCACCATGTGCTCGATGCCCAGGCCCTTCAGGTCCTGGACGGCAGCGCCGGCGCTGCTGCGCAGCTGATCGAAGAACAACAGCCAGCCCAGGAACTGCTGATTGCGGCTGACACCGGCGATCGGCCCGTTGTGTGCCGGCGGTTCCGGCGCCACCACGCCGAGGCGCTCGAACAGGTCGGCGCGGCCGAGAGCAACGGTCTCGCCCGCATACTTTCCCGTCACTCCGAATCCACCCAGCTCGCGCGTGTCCTCGAGAGGGAGCCACTCCTTCTTCGGCACTGCGGCCGCGGCCGCCCGGCTCAACGGATGATTGCTCGCCGAGCCGAGGCTCGCGCCGAGTTGGCGCAGCGCCTGCGGATCGACACCCTCCGCCGGCCGCACATCAGACAGCCGCAGGTCCCCGGTCGTCATCGTCCCGGTCTTGTCGAAAATGACCGCCGACACATCCGAGAGATGCTCGAGGAATGCCGAGCCCTTGATGAGAATGCCGTGGCGTGCGGCCACGGCGATTGCCGCCACGGCCGTCGCCGGCGCCGCCAGCACGAGCGCGCAGGGGCAGGAGGCAACGAGAACGGCCAACATGGCCGGCACGTTCGCAGTGATCAGCCAGGTGCCCGCGGCCACCAGCAGAACCAACGCCATGTATTGGCCCGCGTAGCGATCCAGGAGCCGCGTGACAGGAGGCTTGGCATTCTCGGCATCCTGCATCAGCGAGATGATGCGGCCGAGCGTGCTCTCCTCGCCTACACGTGTCAGCTCCACCTGCAGCAGCCCATCGACGTTCATCGCTCCTGCGACTACCTTGTCGCCTTCGCCGACTTCAACCGGCACGGACTCTCCGGTGATCGAGGCCAGGTCGAGGCTCGAAACGCCGCGTCGCACGATGCCATCCGCAGGGATGCGGTCGCCGGCGCGCAGCTCTATCAGATCCCCGACACGCAACCGGGCGCTGGGTACGACTTCCGTGGACCCATCGGCGAGAACTCGCCGACTATCGACCTCGGTCAGCTTGCTGAGCGCACGCACTGCCTCGTGCGAACCGAGCATGCTGCGCTCCTCGAGAACGTGGCCGATGGTCATGATGATCGGCAGGAACGCGGCGGTCATGAGATCGCCAGTGGCCCATGCGGCGATCAGCGCGAGCGCGACCAGACGATCGGTAATCCCGTGCAGGCTCGGATGGCGCAAGCTCTGCCATGCCTCAACGAACACCGGCACAGCGACCAGCGCCGCAGCGGCGCCCGCCACCAGCTCCGCGATCCCGCGCTGCGCGGGAATCAGGTAATAGATTCCGCCCGCGACGATCAGCAGACACAGCGCCGCCAGCGCCAGGGCCAGCCGCAGGCCCAGGATCAGCCGCTCGGCGCGGTTCAGCAGCGTTCCCGGCCGGTCCGCCAGGCCCGCGGGACTCGAAACATCAGCGCTTACGTTCATCGCATCGCCTCCGGCGAAACTTCTCAGCGACATCGCGCCAGGCCGCGATCCCGCTTGCGAATAGCCGGCGCCTTCGGCGCCGTTATGTCACCTATTTACCTGGCAGCACGACGCGCGTGCCGTTCTGCGGATCGACGAGGGTCGCCGAGCCGACCTTGTTCATGATGTTCGCCACGCTGCTGCGGTACTCCCGCAGCAGGATGCTGCCGCGCGTCTGCGGCGTCTCCTCGTGCTCCAGAGCAATGATACCCGCGGTATTCACGTCTGCATTGCTGACCAGTTCCCGCGCCGTAGCCTCGGCCGCGGCCAGCAGCTGATCGTGGTCCCGCGCCGCCTCCTGGCGACGATGCTCCGCATCGGTCCGCGCGACCGCCAGCTCTCGATCCGCCGCCTGGCTGGCCACCAGGACGGCATCGAAGGCCGATTTGGCATCCGGGGGGAGAAAGGCAGTCATGTCGATGCGCTGAACCTCCACCCCAAGCGATGCGCCGGCGTCGGCCAGCTCGCGCAGCCGCCGGTTCATCGTCTGGAGCAGCGAGTCGCGCACCTCAGCCCGCAGCGCCAGTACCGCTCCGGCCCCGGTCGCGCCGCTGGTCTGCACGACCAGGAAATCATTGAGGTTCCGGCCTGCTGTCACATGCACGCTGGTCGTCCGGAACAGCCGGTCGAGCGCCGCGGCAACGTGATCCCGCGCCAGCGCATACCCGACGGCGTCATTGATGCGATAGATCAACGTGGCGTTCAACAACACGAGGTTGTCATCGCCCGTCATGTAGGCGGCGGCGTTCTCAGGGATCGTGCGGCTGCCGACGAACGGGCCGACGAGCGTGGCGGACTTCTCACTGGGCGATGGCAGGGTCGCGATGTTCTGACTGAGCTGGCGTTCGGGTCCGGGGAGCAGCTGCACATCCTCGATGGGGCGCGGCCACGCCACCAGCAGGCCAGCCTCCTGGGTCCGCACGATCCGCCCGAACCGCAACACCACCGCCTGACTGTCGGAGGCGATCTCGCGCACATTGCTCGTCAGCCACAACAGCCCCAGCAGCGCTGCCGCGATGTACACGGTTCGGAACCCAATGGCGACCGACTGCGCAATGGGACCGGGAGGAGGCGGCGGCGGCGGTCCCTCGGGCGCGGTTGCGGCGCTCGCAGGCGAACCCTCCGCGGGTTGGAGCTCCGGATGAGTCTCTGACACGATCTTACTTCCGCCCGGCGCCACCGCCGGCCGGTCCGTCCACCAACACCCGGAACGGTGCGGCATCGGTGCGCAGGATCAGGCTCGTGTTGCGGCCAATGACCTGATTGATCGTATCGAGCGAGCGCAACGTGGTGTACAGGCCAGGATCCGCCTGATACGCCTTGCCATAGATGCGCGCTGCCGCCTGTTCCGCGTCAGCCTCGGTATGCGCGGCCTGCTCGCGCGCCTGGGCAACCACTTTGCGTGCATCGCGGTCCGCGTCGGCACGGATGGCCTCGGCCTGCCGCAAGCCCTCGGCTGTCCGCTCGGCGGCGTCCGTCTCGCGATCGGCGCGCATGCGAGCGACGGTCGCCGCAAGCGTCTCATCCGGCAGGGTCATGCGTTCGATCCCCACCTGTCGGATATCGATTCCGTACACCTCGAGCATGCGCGGCGCGATCTGCTCGCGCAGCTGTTGCTCCAGAGCGTCCAGCTGCACCTTCTTCGGATCGATGTTGACGAGATCGGTGAGATTGAAGTTGCTCGAGACAGTGCGCAGTGCCGCGTTGACGTAGCTGCGCAACTGGCGCGCTGCCTCATCGGGCTGGTTGCGCACGGAGCGCAGAAACTGTCGCACTCGCGGCGGATCGTCCGGTACCCGCCACGCAACATACGCTTGGACGAGAACGCGCAGCCCATCGCGCGTCCCCACGTCCTGCAGTCCCGTCGATGTCGTCCGCAGCCGCAGGTCGATGGGAATCGTGCTTTCGAACGGCGCCGGGAGCTTCCAGGCGAGGCCCGGCTCAGTGACGACCCGCGTCGGGTTGCCGAAGCGGGTGATGACGCCGGCTTCCCCTGCCGGCACCATGACTATGCACGCAGCGGCGATCGCGGCCAGCAGGATCAGGCCCGCAACGGCGATGCGCAGCTCTGCTGCGTGTTCATGCTCATGATCGTCATCGTGATCGTCGTGATCATCGTCGTGATGGTGTGTAAACATCAGTGCCTGACTCTATTCCGGAAGGTCGATGTCGGGTGTTGCCGCGGGCTTCGCAGCGGGAGCGGCGGCAGCGGGAGCAGTCGCCGGCGCAGCGGGAGTCGCTCGCGTCACCGACGGATTGCGCAAATCGAGAATCGGCCCCTGCGCCGGGCTGAGGCGGTGATCGACAATGGTCAGCGGCGTCTGCGCCAGGCCGGCACGCATTTTGTTGAACTGGCGTTCCATGATGAAGGATTCGCCGGCCTCAGCGTATGCATGGCGGTCGGCGTTGAAGCGATAGGCCTCCGCGTCGGCCGCGCTGGTCGTCTCCGTCGCCTGCGCGTCGGCAGCGGCCGTCAGGTGGTGCGCTTCCTGCTGTGCGACGCCGGCTGCGCGTTTGGCCCGCCCGGTCTCCTGCGAGATAGCCGCCTTCGAGTTGATGATGGCCGCCTGCACAGCATGGTAGGCGCCCGCGGCGCCCGCGGGCGGATGAATCTCCTCGATCAGCACGGAGACGATCTCGACGCCTGTGTGGTTCTCCTGCATGTCGGCCGCCAGGGCCGCTCGCAAGGACGCCGCGGCGTCCGCATCGCGCTGCTTGTAGAGCACAGAGTCGAGCTCGCGAGAGTTGAAGTAGCGCAGCACCAGGCGGCTGGCGGACTCCCGGATGAGGGATTCCGGGTCCGCAACCGTATAGACAGATTGCTCGGCGGCTTCGTCGGACAGACCCACACGATACAATACGCTGATCTCGGTGCTTACACTCTGGAAGCCCTCCTGGCCGGTGCCGCGGCTGGGAACCAGATAGTTCGCCTGCCCCGGATGCGAGCTCTCCCACAGGCGGTTCAGGGACCCCGGCGGGATCGCCTCGGCACCCACGGCAACCTCCTTCTCCTGCGGCGCATTGGGATCGACGCCAATGGCCACCGAGTGGATGGTCCCGTACTCGACCGACCGCAGCCGTCCGAGGGGCCAGGGCATCAGCAGATGCAGACCGGGCCCCAGGACCGCCACCGGTGCCCCGAAGCGCTCGTAGATACCGCGCTGCCCGAGATCGATGAGCTTCAGTCCGGTCAGGAACCAGCACAGCAGCGCAGTGCCGAGAATGGCCGGCAGAATGGCGGCGCTGAGAAACTTCAGCGCCCAGCTGCGTGCAAAGTCCAGCCCGAGATGAGTGCGCAACAAGTTGCCCGGTGCACGCGGCCCGCCCGTAATGAGCGAAGCCAGCAGGCTCTCGCTAACCGCAGTCGCCTCTGCAGGCGCGGGCGCAGGCAAAAACATGCGCGCAAGCGCACGCACGGACAGCTCGGAGGCCACTGCTCCCGGTACACAGATCAGCACCAGAAGCGGCCAGCGTACCCACTCGAGGCCGGCGCCGCGGCCGAGCTCGATGAGCGCGGCGGCCACCAGCAGCAGAGTGGTCAGCAGGAGGATGCGCCGCAGCGCCGGTGCTTCCGGAAGCTGCGGCGCCGGAAAGCCGTTCATGACTCGCTCGCACACGAGCGAGACGAATGCGAGAGCAAAGACGAAGGCCGCCGCCAGGTTGGCCGTCGTGGCGGTGCCGGTCACCACCTCGTCCATCGAGCCTGCCGCCGGGGTGGCAAGGGGCCAGCCCGTCGGCCACGCGAACTTGACCACCAGCCAGATGAGCACCGTCCCGACCGGTACGATCACAGCCTGACACGGCCGTGCGGCGAAACCAGGATCGTCCCAGACACGTCGTGGCCGCGAAGCGGACGCCCCTTCCGCAAACCGAAAGCGCGCCCAAGTCAACGCGAGCGTGGCGAGCAGGGCCGTGAATGGTAACAACAGCGATGCCAGCAGCAGCGCACTCAAGCCCCCGGAGAGGGCCTCCCGCGCGATGGCGCGCGCCTGCGGAAGCACTCCCGCGGGCAACAGGGCTGCGCAGAGGAACACGGCAACCGCGGCGGACTCGATGCCGAACAGCCAGGTCAGCCGGCGCGCGAGGCGGTGCGATCGGGGCGCGACCCCCTCGGATTGCGCTGATTCGGTATCCTGGATTTTCATTGACGATGCTGGCGCCGACGCGAGAATGAGTGCGGTTAAGATAACGCAAAGTACCCGACGGTGCAGATTGTGGCCAGCTTGCGGCTGAACTGGAAATTGATATGGGGGGCGCTCGCGCTGCTCGCGGCGGCCGTGTACGCGGCCGATATGGTCAATCGCCACGACGATATGGAGCGGCGCCTGATCACCACACTCCCCGACCAGGTGGTGGCCGATCCGCAGCTGGTGCGCTTCGCGATCGCGGAGGCCCGGCCCGTGTACTCAGCGCATTGCGCCGCCTGCCATTCTCCCGACATGCACGGGAATCCGGCGCTGGGTGCGCCGAATCTGGCTGACACCACCTGGCTGTACGGCTCGGGCAGCGTCTATGACATCGAGCGCACGGTGCTGTATGGCGTCCGCTCGGGGCGCAGCAAATCGCACAACATCACCGACATGCCGGCGTTCGGCCTGACGGGCCGGCTCAGCGACGGGGACATCCGCAGCGTCGTGCAATATATCCTGCAGCTCAGTGGCGACAACTACGACCCGGCGGCGGCCAACGAGGGCCGCAGGGTGTTCTATGGCGCCGCCAACTGCGCCGACTGCCACGGGTCGGATGCGCGCGGCGACAGCGGGTACGGCGCACCCGATCTGACCCGCAACGTGTGGAACAGCGGCAGCACCCCGGACGATCTCTACAGGGCGATCTACTTCGGTGAGCACCGTGTGATGCCGGGCTGGCGCGGAGTTCTGTCGTTGGTGGAGATTCGCGCGCTCGCCGTGTACGTCTACTGGGCGTCTCATTCAACACCGGCACACGACACTTATGCCGCCCGATAACACCACAACCCTCCATGCCGCGGCCTCGCGGGGGCGCATCGCACAGTGGCTGGCGTACCGGCCGCAGCGCAGCGCTCTGCTCCCCTCCGTCGGAATCGCCGCCGGGCTGCTGATAGCCGGCGCGGGGGTTTTCCATCGAGCTCCGCCGGAGCGCAACACCGTCCCGGCCGGTTACGCCGCTCTGGTTAATCAGAAGGGCATCCTCACCAGCGATCTGATCGCTCAGGCGGTTGCCGAGCTGGGCAAGCCGTTCGCCGAGGTTACGCCCGCGGAGCGCGCCCGCGTACTGCACGAGATGATCGACGAAGAGCTGTTGGTTCAGCGCGCGGTCGTGCTCGACCTGCCGGAAACGACGACGGAAGTGCGCGAGGCAATGACAGGAGGCGTCAACGCGCAGGTCGCGGCTCCTTTGCTCGCCGAGCAGCCGACCGATGAGCAGCTGCGGGCCTACTACGATGCCCACCGCTCGAAATACACCGCGGACGGCTCGATGACCGTGCACGACCTGGTGCTGCACATCGGTGGCTATGAGAACGCCGACCAGAGCATGGCGCAAGCGAGGATCGACGCGGCGGAGGCCGTCTATCAGCTGCGCTCGGGCGCCTCCGAGGACTACGTGATGGAGCACTTCGGCTTCACCGAGTCCGGGCGCATGAAGTTCGGCAACGAGCCGGATTTCGCCGCGAAGCTGCACCTCGGCCCGACGTTGTATCCCGTCGCGCAACGGCTGACCGAAGGACAGGTCTCGGACCCCGTGCCCGACACCGATGGACTGCATGTGCTCGTCATGGAACAGCGCCGCATGCCCAGCCTCGCCGATTTCACTGCCGCACGCGCCGCCGTCTACGCCGACTACCGCGAGGACATCGCCAAGGCCGCCCAGCAGGAGAACGTGAGAGTCCTGCGCAGCCAGGCGCAGATCGTGCTGGCGCCGGGAGAATCGGAGTGATGCGGACACTCCTCGCGCTGCTGTGCCTGTTTGGGTGCGTCACGGCCGATGCCGCGGCGCTACCCGCCGGCACGGCTGACGTGAGTTATACCGTCTGGACCATATCGGGCTCCTCCGTGCTGCTGAAGTTCCTGCTACCCACGCCGATAGCCCAATCACTTTCCGGCGTCGAAGTGCCGGTGCTGACCACACGCAAGCTCGGCGACTACATCCTGCAGCACGTCGCCGTCGAGGCCGCAGGTCGCGACTGTCCGGCGGTGGACCAGGGTTATGATCTGGGCAAGGTCGATCCGCTGGCCGTCGGAGCGAATCTGTACGGCTTCGAGATTCTCTTCCGGTGTCCGGATACCAGGAGCCTGGTGTTGCACAACCACGCTGTCTTCGCACGTGCGCCCGGGCACATCGACTTCGCACGAATCGAACGAGATGGCCGCGCCGTCGGACAGATTTTCACGGCGGGCCGCGAGCGGCTGCCCGTCGACATGCGCCCCGCGGGCTTCGGATCGTACGTGCGACTCGGGATCACCCACCTGCCCTTGGACAGTTTGTGCTTCCTGCTGGGCTCGCTGCTGCTGATCCGCAGCCGCAGAGAAGCCGCTTACGCCTTCGCCGCACTCATTGCGGGCTATGCCCTCTCGCTGTCCGTCGCCGCTCCCGGCTGGATCGTGCCGCGTCCCCTGTTGCTGGAAGCCTTCATGGGAGTCATGGTGGCGCTGCTGGCCGCCCTGATCAGCTTGCGTGAGCTGCAGCGTCCGCGTGTCGCCATGCTCGGCTGTCCCGTACTGTTGGCTGTGCTTGCGCTGATCACTGCTTTCACCCACGCGCACTGGGCAGCCCTGGCACTGTTCGGTGCAGCGCTGTTCGCCGGCAGCCTGCTCCGCGCGTCCGAACGGCTCGAGCACAGCTGGCTGCTGCCCCTGACCATCGTTGGATTCCTGGAGGGGTTTGCGCTGCCCTCCGCGCTCGCGCCCCTGAACCTGCCGCGGGGCTCGCAACTGTGGATGACCGCGGGGTTCGATCTTGGGGCCGCAGTCCTGTCAGGACTGGCCATGGGTGTGCCCCTCGTTGTCTTTGTGCTCGCGCGCAAACGCATCGGCATGCTGAATCCGCGCGCCCTCGTCAACGAGCTCGCAGGGGCCTGCCTGGGCGGGCTGGGGACCTTCTGGCTGGTGAGTCGGCTGTACGCCTGACTCAGCGCCGCTCAGCGATCCTTCACAGCAGCGGTCGTCTCCGAGAAGCTCCACACTCCAACGGGCTTGCGCGGACTGGTGACCAGCAGCTTGCTGGCGACGTTCGTGCTGTTCATGCCCGTCACCTCGTACAGAGCCTCGAACGGCCCGCCGGTGAGGTGCTGACTCAACTGCCGCAGCGAGTTGAGGCCCGTCAGGGCCTCGCCTGCCTGCATCAGCCCGACATCGCGCATGCCCGCGATGATGAGCATCTGGTTGCCGCTCGGACCTTCGAATCCGGCGATCAGGCTGTACTCGCGATAGGTCAGCGGTCCGGACTCGTCCTGTGGGCGCGCGTAACGATCTCCGGCCTGACTCACGTACTTCGCATGTGTCTTGTCGTCCAGCAGCTCGTCATAGCTGCTGCCGACCGAGAACCGTGAGCCCGAGAGAGTGGCATCGGCGAGCATGCCCAATCCGCTCAGGTAGCCGACGTACACCACGTCGGTGGATTTGAGCGCATCCGGCTCGAGCTCCGACATCATCCGGATGCGGATCGGGCGGTGAGTCGAAGCGAGCAGCGGCATGATGTCGGCCATCACATACGCGCTCGAGGTCGGCAGATACGATAGCTGCGCGTCCATGTACTTGTCGGCCATCTGCGGATGTTCCATCAGATACTGGTCGAGGTCGCTGCGGGAGTTGATGGAGAACTCGCGGACCAGGCGCTGCGGCTGGGAGAGCTCGTCCGTCTCGGCGAAAATATAGTAGTCCCCCAGGACTACCGTGATCGGGCGAGTGTCATGGATGAGCCTCGCCCAGACGGGGTTTGCGCTGAGTTGTGCAAGCCGGCTCCCGTCGCGGTGCTGCCACAACAGCACCGCGGCGATCCCGACCGCGATGAGTACGGCAAGGCTGCTGAAAGTTGCGATCTTCCAGGGATTGCGCGCGCGTACGGGCGCCACTGCAGGCACGGCGTCGGCGGGCGCCGGCTCCCTCGGGGGTTGCTCGAGAACGAGGCGGTACTCGCCTTTGGGAATGGCCAGCCGCCCGGGACCGATCTCCGGGTGTTCCGCGTAGAACTCCTCGAACTTGCGGCGCAGCTTGTGGATGTAGACGCGGACGGCCGCATCCTGCGAGACGTCGAAGTCGGTGCCACGGCCGAACACCTCGACCGCGATGACGGACTCTTTCGGGACCTTGCCGTGGCGAGAGCACTCGACCAGGTAATCGAACAGACGCCGCAGCTGATCCGAGCGGCCCAACACCTCACTGGCGCGGATGCGCTCGGCATGATCATCGATCTGGGCGGTGTCGGACATTTACGGGGCAAGCGCCGATGGCCGGGGTCGTTGATGTTAACACGCGCCGTTAACAGCGGATAACACTTGTTTTATCAATTGGTTGCGAGTGGGAGTATAGTCTTCTGATGCCGACCCCGGAATCGTCAGCTTGGCCGTCCCTGCCCTACGGGGAGTGGCGTGACACCTGCGCCACGCTGCACCTGTGGACACAGATCGTCGGGAAGATCCGCCTGCAGCGAACCCCCTGGACGAACCACAGCTGGCACGTCCCGCTGTATGTCACGGCGCGCGGCCTTACAACCTCGCCGATTCCTTATGGCGAGCGTTCGTTTGAAATGCTGTTCGACTTCAACGATCACGCGCTCAGGATCGACGTCAGCGACGGCGCCCGTCGTCAGGTGGCCCTGCGTGCGCGGAGCGTCGCGGACTTTCATTCGGCCCTCATGCAGCAGCTCGGCGACCTCGACATGCCGGTCACCATCAGCGATACCCCGTGCGAGATCGGGGGCGCGATTCCCTTCAGCCGCGACCGCGAGCACGCCAGTTACGATCCTGAGCACGCAAGGCGCTTCTGGCGCGCACTCCTGCAATGCGACCGGGTTCTCAAGCAATTTCGCACAGGCTTCGTGGGAAAGAGCAGCCCCGTGCACTTCTTCTGGGGCAGTTTCGACCTGGCGGTGACGCGCTTCTCCGGCCGGACGGCTCCGGCCTTTTCGGGCCAGGTACCGGGCGTGGGGCCCGCCGTCATGCGCGAAGCCTACTCGCACGAGGTGAGCAGCGCGGGTTTCTGGCCTGGCGGCAACGGCATCGACTATCCGGCCTTCTACTCTTATGCCTACCCGGTGCCTGCCGACTTCCACAGCCGTCCGGTCATGCCCGACGAGGCCTTCTTCAGTGACGCGCTGGGGGAATTTCTGCTGCCCTATGAGGCGGTGCGGACCGCTTCCGACCCCGACGCTACCCTGCTCGCCTTCCTGCAGAGCACGTACGAAGCCGCCGCCGAGTCCGCACACTGGGATCGCGGGCTCCTTGAAAGGCCCATCGGCGTAGCCGGAGTGTGCCCGGAGATTTGAGACGGCGCGCGTTGGGCGCGCGCCGCCAGCCGCGGAGTCGTCCGTGCGCTCCGCGGCGCCTGTTAGTGCTTCTTCGGTCGCGCCGCTTTCGGTGGCGAATAGTTGCCGGCGAAACCGGGATCGCATTCGTACGGATAGACGTGCTGGCCGGGCTCCTTGCGCCAGGCGATGAAGCGCACACCGCGATTGTCCAGCACCTGTGGGTCCTCGAACTCCTGGGTGGACAGCAGTGTCTTGCCGTCCGCGCCGAGCTTGAATCGCTCGAGCACCCGCACGTTTTCCGAGTGATCCAGGCCGTTGTTGGTGATGGTGGCGGGCTCGAGGTGCGTCGTCTCGACGACCAGCGTGCTCCCCTCCCAGTGCCCCGAAGAAAAACCTTCCGGGGAATGCGGGTAATCGCTGTCGGGCTTGCGGCCGTCCAGGAAGATGATCCGCACCATGTCGTAGTACTCGAGCTTCATCACGATGAGCTTGTCGCTCTGGAATATCTCGATCGGAAACGGGCCCTGCATGGCATAGATGATCGAGGGAGGCTTGCAGGCGTTCTCCGGCTTGAGCTGCTCGTACGGGCTCCAGTGGCGCGCCGCTTCCAGCGCCGCCGGCTTCAGCTTCAGGCCGCCGAACTCCCCGGCCGGAAACTCCACCGGTCCCGTGTCATCCAGAAACGCCGTGTTCGGTGCGACCTTGGCCATCAGCTCCGGGTCGCGGGGCACCTTCATGTCCAGGTTCCAGAACCCCGAGAAGTCCGGATGCGCGGCTGCAGGGGGCGCAGCATTCGAGGCAGGTGCCCGCGGCGGCTGCGGGGCCCAGCCGGCGAGGACGGCCAACATGAGAGCGACGAGCGCGGCTCTCGCATGGAGACGCAAGTGACTACTCCTTCAAAGGGGTCGGTTGAGTCCCGACGGGCTCGCCGTTGGCCCGTACGGCAGCGCGCAAGCGCATGTAGTTGGAGCCGTCTCTGGCGGGCCACCCTTCCACGGTGATCGTTTCCCCGACGTGCAGGCTCTGCGCATTCCAACCTCGGCGTCGCAGAATCGAAGGGGAGTTCGTCTCGGCGCGCCAGATGATCTCGTGCCCGCCCTGTTTGACCGCCAGTGTCACCACGCCGTGCGGGTTGGTGAAGCGGAACTCCTTCACCACACCGGTGACCTTGCGCAACTGGCTGTTGGTGTCAAAGAACACGGCAAAGGAATGATGCGCCCAGGCGCTGGCCGCCCAACCGAGGGCCATGGCCAGCGGCACGCACAGCCGCAGCGCGAGTCGGACACGCTTTGCACGATCACCCATACAGGGAGTATCTCCGAAATCACCCGCGCCGCCGCGTAGCGTTGGCGCCGCCCACCACTAGGTGGTACTTTCGATTCTCTATGCGGATCGACATCTGGTGCGCCTTCTGCGATCGTCTGGCCGACCCGGTGCTTCTGGAGCGCTACCGCAGACTCCTGACGGATGCGGAGCGCGCCCAGCAGGCCAGATTTCACTTCGAGTCGGATCGACACCGGTATCTCGTCACTCGCGCGCTGCTGCGCACCACTCTTTCCAGATATGCTGACGTGGCGCCGGAGGACTGGACGTTCGTCGCCAACGCCTATGGGCGGCCGGCCATCGCCAACGCGGGGATCGCCGGGCTGACCTTCAACCTGTCGCATTCGCGCAAGTTGGTGGCACTCGCCATCGCCCGGGGTTGTGAGCTGGGCATCGACACGGAGGACACGCTGACCCGCACGCCCCCACTGGAGATTGCGGACCGGTTCTTCGCACCCGAGGAGGTCGCCAGCCTGCGGGCTCTGCCGGAGGAGCAGCGGCTGCAGCGATTCTTTCAGCACTGGACGTTGAAGGAATCCTACATCAAGGCGCGTGGCAGAGGGCTGTCGTTGCCGCTCGATCAGTTTGCCTTCCACTTTGCGCACCCGGAGCAGGTAAGGCTCACCGTGCAGCCGCGGATGGAGGATGCCGCGGACAACTGGGAGTTCTGGCAGTGGTGGGTGGCGCAGCCCGAGTCCCCCGCCGGCCATGCAGAGGCGCAGCTACAGCAACACATGTTGGCGCTGTGCGTGCAACGGGTGCGGGGCGACTCCCCGCAGATAGTTCTGCGCGAGGTCGCGCCGTTCCGGAGTGAATGCGATCTGTCGAGCACGCTGCTGGCCCGAAGCCCCGCCGGGACTGGCATCGCCGCGGACTGAGCCGCGCCGTGCATGGCGGCCGATGCGCAAGCCTGACAAGGCATGGCGTTGCGGGCCGATGCGCGAGCCTGACAAGGCACGGCCATTGCGGTGAGCTGTGCATGCCTGACGACACCCGCTTCCACCCCGATGAAGGCCCCGCCGGCGGCTGGGGATCGGTCAAATCGCTCGGCTCGATATTGCGTCGCGAGCACGTGGTCATCGAAGGTGCCAGCGTGCTCATTCACCAGAACAAGCCGCAGGGCTATGCCTGCGTGAGCTGCGCCTGGGGCAAGCCCGCCGAACCCCATCCGTTCGAGTTCTGCGAGAACGGCGCCAAGGCCACGGCCTGGGAGTTGACCTCCCGCCGAGCCCCACCCGAGTTCTTTCTGCAGCACACGGTTCGGCAGCTCGAGAACTGGTCGGACCACGATCTCGAGGAGCAGGGCCGCCTGACGGCGCCCATGCGCTGGGACCCGCAGACCGACCGCTATCTGGAGGTTTCCTGGGAGCAGGCGTTTGCGGAGATCGCCGCGGAGCTGCGGGCGCAAGCGCCCGAGGATGTCGTGTTCTACACCTCCGGCCGCGCCTCGCTGGAGGCGTCCTACATGTACCAGCTGCTGGCGCGCATGTATGGCTGCAACAACCTTCCGGACAGCTCCAACATGTGCCACGAGAGCACCTCGGTGGCTCTCCCGAAAACCATCGGGGTGGGCGTGGGAACTGTGGCGCTGGAGGACTTCGAGCAGACCGACTGTATCTTC
>CAZLYG010000074.1:0-3338 GCA_964563075.1 uncultured Steroidobacteraceae bacterium
TCACCAGCAGTATCTGGCGAAGAACCCCGACGGATATTGCGGCATAAAAGGCACGGGTGTTTCGTGTCCGATCGGGGGAAGCGTGCAGGTTCCGGCGCACTGAGCGAATCACTGCGGGGAAATGCAGAGATTTGGACGGTAGAGGCGTCTACCGGAAATCTACCGAAACCATGGCCTTAGGATAGTACGCCGCAAAGCCATGGTCGGACGTTGAGCGCACCCATTCGAAGGCGTAGCATGAGTAGATGATTGATTGGTCCTCATGTCCCGATGTCGAGCGTGCCGCTGACCGCGTCAGCGGCGCATGGGTGTTTCGCGGTACTCGTGTGCCCGTCGCCGCGATGTTTGAAAACATCGAAGACGGCGCTACCGTGCAGGACTTTCTGACGTGGTTTCCAGGCGTCACGGCACAGCAGGCTCGAAGCGTTCTGGAGCACGCAGCTCGGTCCTTGAAAGTCGCGTGAGTGCGAGTCCTGTTCGATCAGGGTACGCCGGCTCCGCTCCGTAGCCATCTTGCCCCTCATGCTGGTCACAACTGACCAGAATCTAAAATACCAACAGAATTTGAGTGCCCGCCGAATCGGTGTCGTCGTGATCGACACCACGAGTTGGCCGCGCATCAAGAAGGGCGTCGGTGCCGTGGTAGATGCCGTCAATCGTATTGGACCAGGAGGCTACTTCGAGGTACCCGTTCCATAGCGGCGACGAGCGATCCGTTGTCTATTTGGAACGACTTCAATGCCAAAGCCTGATTTGCCGGATGCTCCCTTGGAAGGTACGCTGCGGCCGCAAAGCCGGTCTTGCGCGCACTGCGTGGCGCCGGTGGACTTCTTCCCGGGGGAAACCTGATGCGTCGATTGATCTTCGGTCTGATCGTCGCGGCCGGCGTGGCTGCGTGTGCGCAACTCGGAGCGGACGGTACTGCAGCCAGCACGGGCTTCTCAGCCGCCAGGCACAACTCCAACGACATCGAGTGGACCCAGCACGGCGGTGACCCGGACGAGCAGCGCTACAGCAAGCTCAATCAGGTGACCGCCGACAACGTCGGGAAGCTGGGTCTTGCCTGGTATGCGGAGATCCCCGAGCGCGGCGGCTACCAGAGCACGCCGCTGATGATTGACGGGATTCTCTACGTCACGGCCCCGTGGAGCAGCCTCTACGCTTTCGACGCAAAGTCCGGCAGCCAGTTGTGGAAGGTCGACCCGCAGGCGCCGCGCGAGATCGCTGCCACCTCGATCTGCTGCAACATCTCCAACCGCGGCGCGGCCTATGCGGACGGCAAGATCATCTGGGGCACCATCGACGGGCGCCTGATGGCCGTGAATGCGAAGACCGGCCAGAAGGCCTGGGAGGCGCGCGTCGCCGACCCGAAACTGCAGTACTCGATTACCGGCGCGCCGCGGATCGGCGATGGCCTGGTGTTCATCGGCGTGGGGGGCGCGGAGTTCTACACCCGTGGCTTCCTCGTCGCGTACGACGTGAAGACGGGCAAACGCGTGTGGAAGTTCTACACCGTGCCGGGCGATCCCTCGAAGGGCCCGGACGGCGAGGCGTCCGATGATGTGATGCCGATGGCGGCCAAGACCTGGAACGGCAAGTGGTGGGAGAAAGGCGGTGGCGGCAGCACCTGGGACGGCATCGTCTACGACCCGCAGTCGGATCTGGTGATCTTCGGCACCGGCAATGGCTTGCCGTGGCCGGCGCAACTGCGCTCGCCGGGCGGTGGCGACAACCTGTTCATTTCCTCCATCGTCGCGGTGCATGCGAAGACAGGGAAATACAAGTGGCACTACCAAGCCACGCCGATGGACGGCTTCGACTTCGACAACACCGCGCCGCTGACGTTGGCGGACGTCACCATCGGCGGCCAGCGGAAGCACGTGGTGATGCAGGCGCCGAAGAACGGCGTGTTCTACGTGATCGAGGCGGCGAGCGGCAAGGTGGTGTCGGCGGATCCGTATGTACCCAAGATCAACTGGGCGCTGGGCTTCGACAAGGCGAACAACTGGAAGCCCATCCTCAATCCGGAAGCCAACTACGGCAAGACCGGAAAGGGTTTCTATGTGCTTCCGGCGCAGGCGCACGTGTGGCATCCGCAATCGTTCAACCCGCAAACGGGCCTGATATACGTGCCGGTGCGCCGCGGCGTGGGTTCGTTCTACGCGGAGGAAGGCGGCCGCATCCTGGGCAACCAGATGGTGGATGTCGCCATGGGCCATCGGCCGGAAGGCCAGCGGCCCGAGGTCGAGAACCCCGGCGGCTACCTCCTCGCCTGGGACCCGGTGGCCCGCAAGGTGGCGTGGGAGCAGCGTCAAGGCAGCGCCGGTGCCGGCACGCTCACGACTGCCGGCAACCTGGTATTTCAGGGCACACCCGGCAGGAAATTCGCAGCGTTCCGGGCTGACACCGGCGAGAAGGTATGGGAGATCGACACTCAGGGCAACGTCGTGCCGGGCCCGGTGACGTACTCGATCGACGGCGTGCAGTACATCGCTGCGATCGCTTCGGCCAGCACCGGCTTTGCCGCCGCTGCCGGCAAGAACCGTCTGCTGGTATTCAAGCTCAACGGTGCCGTGCAGCTGCCGCCGGCCCCGCCGCCGGTACAGCAGGTGCTCAACCCTCCGCCCGACTTCGGCGACGCTGCGATGCACGCGCGTGGTGAGGACCTTTACCAGCGCAACTGCACCGGCTGCCACGAGGGCGGGCGGATGTTCAGCGGCTTCCCGGACCTCAACTACACGGTCGCGCTCAACAACCCCGATCTGTTCAAGGCCATCGTGGTCGATGGCGCGCTCGCCGAGAGCGGCATGATCTCGTTCAAGAATGCACTGAAGGCGGAGGATGCAGACGCGATCCGCTCCTTCCTCATCGCGCGCGCGAACGACCTCAAGCGCCACCCGCGGCCGATGTTCGGGCCGGGTGGCTTTGGCGGTCCGCCACCGGGGGCCGCCCCGCCGCACGGTGCGGGTGGTCCGCCTCCGCCGGGCGCGCACCAGTAGGTGCGCTCGACGAAAGATCCGCACTGCCCCTGCTGCTCAGCGGGCTCGGCGTGCTGGGCGGCGTCGCTCTGCGCCGCCGCCGGCTCGGAGCGTAGTACCTCGACACCAGCCTGACGACCCTCCCCGCAGGCCTTGACCTGAGGGCAACGGGTGGTCGCGCACCCCTGCCTGAGTCGCCGGGATCCGGCGACTCAGGCTCGAGCGGGTTATTTCTTCGGGATCGAAAGCAGATTCGCTTCCGACGCGCCCGAGACGTTGTCTTCCGTGACCACCATGAAGCCCAGCGTCGGGGTTGCCCGCAGTTGTACTGCATTGACACCCACCGCAACGTCCCCTGCC
>CAZLYG010000074.1:3348-14668 GCA_964563075.1 uncultured Steroidobacteraceae bacterium
TCCCCTGCCGCGTTGGGCGGCACCGTCACGAAGATCGCGTTCGAGACCGCAGGTGTGAACGCGTTGAACGAGGCGCGCGAGGCCACGTCCTCTTCGTTCATATCCTGATCGAACGCAGCGACGGAGTAGCTGAACTGCGGGTTCGCGGGGGTGATTCCCAAGTCCGAGGCCAGGGCTGCCAGCTCGACGATCGAGCCGTCCGTGGGGGCGTCGATGGGATACTCGAGCAGGGCGTTGGTCGCCAGATTGAGCAGGAACGTGCCGGCGTGGCCGTTGGCCGTGCCCGTCGTGATCAGGCCGACATCCTGGGAGAACAGCACGAAGTCTGGCTTGCCGTCGCCGTTGACATCGATGCTGATGTCATATTCTCCGGCGGCGAAGTTGGACACGCGCTGGTACGTGTTGATGGCGAATACCAGCACGCTATCGTTCGCCGACGGGGTTGCGCCAGCGATGATGTTGGACTGGACGCCGATCGCACGTGGCCCGAAGCCGCTCTCGAGAGCGTTTGTCTTGGGATTCTTCAGGCCCCAGGCGTAAAAGTCGGCATTGCCCGCAATGACGCCGTTGCGGTTGTCGACGTGCACCGCAAGTTGCCTGCCGTTTTTCAGCGTCGCCCCGACGTTGGAACGTGCGCGCGGGACGAAGTAGTAGGGCAAGCGCAGCGTCACGCCACCGTTTGAGAAACTGTCCACGGGCTTGAGCGTGATGTAGCCCGCCACTTCCTCGTAGATGACGTTCTGCTGTGCATCATGCGTACCGCCCACCGTCGCGGCCGGCACCTGCAGGCTCACTCGCAGACTGGCGGTATCCTTGCCGCGCACCGAGATCGTCGAGTTGGAGACCTTCGCAGTGTGCGGAACACCCGACACCGGTGTGACGCTGACGTTGAACGTTGCCGGGAAGCTGCCATGATTCGTGACGAGGAGCTCGCGCGAGTCCTGGAAGTCCCTGGTGAGCTCCCCGACCCCGAAGGACAGCGGCCCGAGGCCGCCATCGTCTACACCCGTGACGGTGATGGTGGTCTGTGTAGCGCCCACCGGCTGCACCAGTCCCATGCCTTCCACGCGCGGCGCGAAGTCCGTCAACGCGGAGGGTGAGGCCGTCTCGATGATGGCGGACCGTAAGGCGCGCTCGCCCCAGCTCGGATGCGCCTGCAACGTGAGAGCAGCAACTCCCGAAACATGGGGCGTGGCCATGGAGGTTCCGGACTCATCGGTGCTGCCGTTACCGCTGCCAAAGAGCGCCGAAACGACATCCACGCCCGGTGCGCTGATCTCCGGCTTCAGGGAGCCATCGTCGAGTCGCGGGCCGCCGGAGGAGAACGTCGCGGCCATGCGGTACCCCGCATTCGCAACGTTGCCGACGACCAGCGTCGCGGTCTCACCGGCTGCAGCACTCAGGAACTTGGGGCCGTCGCTCTGCAGCAGCGAAATGAATGGAATGGTGACACCGCTGAGCAAGGGAGAGACGAACCCCGGCGCGTTGTTGACCACTGCCACCGCGGAGGCGCCTACCGCCATTGCGTTGTCCATCTTGACCTGGAACGTGCATGTACCGCGTGCCAGAACGACTATCGCTCCGCTGGGCACGCCCGTGAAGTCACTTGCATCGCAACCGAGCGACAGCGCCCCGTTGCTGATGAGAATGGCGGCAGGTTCGGGCCCATTCGGCAACGCGATCTTGTTCTCATCGACGCCACCGGCGCTGACTCCGCCGGACAGGGTAAGAATGACGCCGTTGAGGAGGAACTGATGCGGGTCCATGGCCGCGACGCTGATCGAACGGGTTCCGGAGGCAGGCGTCCCCGCTATATAGAGACCGGGCCCGTTGTTGCCCGCGGCAGCCACTACGATGATTCCGGCCTTGGCCGCTGCGTCCGCCGCCAGCGCGTCGGCCGTATCCGGGCCGCCATAAGGCGATCCGAGGGACATGCTGATGACATCCATGTCGTTGTTCACGGCCCAGTCAATGGCGTCCACGACCGCATCTGTGGACCCGGTGCAGCCGAATACCTTGACCGCATACAGATCGGCAAGCGGCGCCACACCGGGGCCGATGTTGAAGCCGGTGGCATAGGCCGCTTGATCGTAGGGACCGTGGTAGGTCGTGCCATCCAGCGCCACGCCGAACCCGGCCGCCGTACCAGCGGTGTGACTGCCGTGTCCGTTGCAATCGAGCGGATTGGGGTCGGGCATCGGTATGTTGTTGTTGGGATCATCGGCGTTGTAGGCATCCCCGACCAGGTCCGTACCGCCCTTGACCTTGGGCGCGCTCGGACCGACGAGGCTGCTGTCGGGTGGCGCCGTATCGGTCGCCAGAGCGCTCTTATAGGCTGCCGCGGTACCGGGGCCGCCGAAATCAGCATGCGTGTAGTCGATGCCGGTGTCGATCATGGCGATTTTCACGTGCTCGCCACGAAATCCCGGAGTGCCCTGCCAGACGAGGGGAGCACCGATGAACGGCACGCTGACCGTGTTGCTGATCCTGTAGTGGCCGACGCCGGCCACACTCACGACACCCGGAATGTCGCGCAAGCCGTCGACCTCGCTGCGGGCGATTTCGACCTTCATGCCGTTGAGGGCGTCGTAATAGTGCCTCAGGACGCGTCCGCCGCGAGACACGATCGTGGGCTCAATAGCGGCGTGCTGTTGGGCGACCTGCGCATGGATGGCTGCATGATCCTGCGCGCTGATTTTCAGACCGGCAGTGCGCGCGCGCACCTGAGCGACGGACTCGTTGCTCATGACTACGACGACTCGGGTGAGCTCTTTTCCGCGCACTGACAGGGGCAGTGCGTGTGGCGAGGTAATCTGCACGCGAGCTGGGGGCTGGACGCGGTTGATGCCGGCGGCTTTCTGCGCCAGACCTGTCGTCGAGGCCCCTACCGAAAGGACCGCGAAGGCAGCCGTTGCGAGATAGGCCGTGGCACGGGCCCGGCGCGAGTTGAAAATCCCCATTGAAATCATCCATGGATGTCTGCGCAAGACGGTTCTCCCCAGATTTGTAGTTAGTTGCCAGCAGTCGCTCGGGTATGAGGTTTCTTTGCCCCTGCCTCGTGCGATGCCAGGCGCATCCTGAACGCGAGTTCTTAATATGCCCGTACTGCGGCCGCGTAGATAGCCCACGAGCTCTGGATTATGTTGAATCCAGTTGCGAAATCCCGGCATTGCCAAGGCCATGCTTGGATGCCGGGTGCGCCCGGGTGCCTGCAGATCCCGCGGCTCGATCAGGGCTGGCTGAAAATGTCCTTCTCTTTCGGCCGCTCCATCCCCTTCTCCCAGTACTTCTCCCAGATCTGAGCCCAGGGCCGGCCGTACATGTCCGGGACTTCGTACTCGATGGTCTGCCCCGGGCTCACCGGGGTCGCCTTGCCCTTGACCGGCAGTATCGTCGGGATGCAGTGGATGTACTCGATCGGGTCGCCCTCGTCGAAGTCGCTCAGGCGCCGATAGTTGCGGATGATGCGGATCGGCTGCACCAGCGCCTCGGGATCGTAGAAGATCGCTTCATGATTGAGCGCCGTGACATGATGGTTCTTGTCGCGGATGGGCGTGTAGATCTCGATGGTCTGCATCTTGCTGGAGAACTCGAAAGACCCATGGGCGGCCCAACCCTGGATGTTGGAGGTCCAGGTGATGAGCACGTCGTGGTCCCAGAAGCCGATAGTCTCCCCGTACCAGCGCGGTACCTCCGGACCCAGTCTCGGCACGGAGCCATCCATGCGGAACGTGCGCCCCACGTGGATGTTGGTTACGAAGTTGTCCGCGACGCCAGCTGTGATCTGGACCATCTTCGGTGTCACGATGACCGTCTGCGGGAACTGGATGGCGAACGCGTACCAGCGGCGCATGAACCCTTCCGGCCAGCAATATTGCGAAGGCCATTGTGGCGCGTTGGTGTTCCCCTGATGGTAGAGGTCCTGCACCAGGCGCTGCTGATACTCCGGTGTGAGCAGGGATAGCACCGTCGTGGTCTGCACCGCGAGCATCACCGAGTACCAGTTGCCGAAGTCGTTGCCGGGTGCATAGCGACCGCCGATCTCGCCGGGTACGGTTGCAAAGGTGTGCTGGGTAGGGCCGCCGCGCTTTTTGGTCTCGGCCAGCAAGGCTTCGTAATGCTCCTGGGCTGTCTTGAAGGGATAGGGACTCACGATGGAACTGCGCGGGTAGTCGCGATCGCAGTAGCCCCAGGCGGCGGTGCGTGGCGGGTCCTTGCCGATCGTGGCGTTGAAGATGGCGCCGCGCTGCATTTCCAGCCCTTCGGGGCTGTTACAGCGGAAATAGCGGGGGTCTTTCCACAGGTCCTTGTCCTTGTAGAAGTCCTTGGACGTAAAGAGGTCGATGGGCAGCGGCTGCACGCCCGGAGGTGCCGCGCCATCCCATGCGGAGCCGGCCTTGACGGTCGGCAGATTCGCCCCCGGGGGAGCGCCGCGCGGCGCGAGCAGCATCGGACCCACGAACGGATAGTGCTGCAGGTCATCCAGGAGGTTCTTCCAGTCCTGCGGAGTCGCGGCGCCGAAATTCAGCGGCATGCGCGGGGAGGGCAGAGAGACACCGAGGGGGGCGCCACGTCCGACGCTATGGAACCCCGGGTCGGCGACCTGCTGCGCGCCCGCTCCGACTGTCTGGCCCAGCAGGACGAGCGCCGCAAGGCAGCGCAGACTTCGACTGATAGACATGAGATTCCCCCTGGCTGACGGAGCGCTGATCGTACACGGTCCAGTGCCGTGGGGGTGATCCGGAGGGACGAGGCGTGGATCCCGCCGATGTTGACAGGAGCTCCCTCGATCGCCACGACACCTCGGCACTGCGCCCGGATGGGCGCATAGGGCCCGCAGCGCGCAGGAAGTGCTGCGGTCCTCAGTGGTAAGTCACCGTCAACAGCGGCCCCCGCGCGCGACGATCCGACCCTGTGGAGTCGTCGATCACCATCAGAGTGAGAATGGCGGGCCCCAGATCTTCCATGATACGTACCTGAAAATCGACGAGGCCCAGCTGCTGCGCTTTGATCATCAGCGGCGTCACGTCGACCGGAACGAAGCTCCCGATGTCGTTTCGTGTGACGTCGCCCTGGACGAGGACCGACGCCAGCGGTGGCTGTGCGTTGCGATCGAAGTCCGTTGCGATCAATGAGGGCGGCTGAAATGCCACGAGCTCCACGCGAACGGGCAAGCGAGCGCTCGGGGGCTCGACATCATCGACAAAGACCTCGAGGAATGCGGAGTCGATGAGGGCATCGCCCGGCACTCCGTTACCGCCTGTCAGCGGGAAATCCAGAAAGGTACGAAATTCGCTTCCCGTTGCTGGGTCGATCCCGGCGAGCACGCTTTGGATGCTCGCCGACATTCCCTGCGTCACGACGTAGTCACCCGCCGAGGTCAGCTCGATGTCGCCGTCGTAGGCCGGATCGCTGAGGATTTGAGCGACCAATTGCGGTGGATTCTCGCCACCGCCATCGCCACCGCAGCCGCAAAGACCCAGGAGAGCAGCCGCCATCAGCCCAGAAACGTACACCCGCACGGCCGCTGCTCCCCGGCATTCTAACTGTAACGAACTGTAGAATGCGCGCCGGGCGCGCCGGTTCCCCTCGACTGCCGCCGGGTAGTACCACTCCCACCCAGCGCCCGGCGCGAGACCTTATACTGCCGCGGTCGCGCAGGTGGAGAAGGGCGGAGAATGCTGCAAGACTGCTGTGTCACCCGCAGGCAATTCGTAGGCACCGGCGCCGCCGCATTGGCGGTCGCGGCCTTGCCTGCTGCGCAGTGGCTGTCATCGCGACTGCCAACGCCTTACCGAGCACTATTCGACGAGCGTTTTGAAGATGGCCGGCGCTTTGCGTCCGAAGCGCTCAGCCGGGGATGGATAACGCGCGCGATCCGCGGAGACGTCACGCAGGTCTGGTTCCACGAGCTTTCCGTGCGATGGAAGCGCGGCGCGGCGCCCATTGCGGGCGTTACGACACGCGAATCTCTCTTCGTTCTCGAGCGACTGTCGTGGGACGCAGGCATGAGAGTGACCATGCGGGATGACACGGGGCATCTGGTTCGCTGGCTGATCAACTTGCCCGAATCCCGGAGCCAGTCATGAGAGCTCCTCCGGGTGTGAGCGAGGCAGATTTCGCCAGCGCTCTGCAACAGTTCGCCAGTGTCGTAGGCGAGCAGTGGGTGATCACGCGCGAGGAGGACGTTGCAACCTACAAAGACGCTTACTCGCCGCTGTGGGGTGAGTCGGACGAGAAGGCCGCCTCCGCGGCCGTGGCGCCCGAGAGCGTCGAGCAGATTCAGAAGATTCTCGCGATTGCCAACCGTTTCTCGATTCCCCTGTACACCGTCTCCACCGGCCGCAATCTGGCCTACGGCGGATCCTCGCCCGTCTATTCCGGCAGCGTCGTGCTGGATCTGAAGCGGATGAACCGCGTACTGGAGGTGAGTGAGGAGTACGCCTACGCGCTCGTCGAGCCCGGCGTGAGCTACTTCGACCTGTATCGCCATCTACGGGACAAGGGCCTGAGGTTCTGGCTCGACGTCCCCGATCCAGGGTGGGGCAGCCCCGTCGGCAACTCACTGGATCACGGTGCCGGGCGCATCCCGCTGCCCTATCGCGATCACTTTGACGCGCATTGCGGAATGGAGGTCGTGCTCGCCAATGGCCAGGTCGTGCGCACCGGCATGGGCGCGATCCCGGGGTCGCAGCTGTGGCATCAGACCAAGTACGGTCCCGGACCGCTCATCGATGGCCTCTTCTCGCAATCGAACTTCGGCGTGGTCACCAAGATGGGTTTCTGGCTGATGCCCGAGCCTGAGGCGTCGCTCAGCGGCCGTATCCGTGTGCCGCATCACGACGATGTGATTCCGTTCATCCGTGTGCTCTCGAGCCTGATGTACTCGAACATCGTCGATTGCAACTTCACCATAGCGAGCCCGGTATTCGCCTCGCCAACGAACCCGGAAAAAGAGCGACTGCTCGCCAAGAGCGATGGCGGCACCGCACAGGAGTGGGATAGTTACGCCGCCGGGCACGGAATGACGCACTTCTGGGAAACGGAGATGCGCTTCTATGGCCCGCCCGGAATCAATGCCGCCAAGTGGGACTACGTCAAGCAACGGTTCGCAGCCATCAGCGGTGTGCGCTGCGATGACGGCGAGAACGTGCATTTCCCGCTCACGGATGAGCAGATCAGCGAGCGCACCGATGTCACATTCTATGGAATTCCCAGCCTCAGCGTGTTCTCCGGGATGGCAGCCGGGGGGCTGACCGGTGCGGCCGCCGGTGCGCAGACCACGGGCCACCTCGACGCTTCGCCGGTAGTGCCGATCTCAGGTGAGGCTCTGCTGAAAGCACAGCGCGTATTCAACAGGATTTTCCAGGATGCCGGCCTGCCGCGCGGCCTCGGGTTTGCCATGAATTATCACTGGCGGACCTTCATCATGTTCCAGGGCCTGCAGATCACCAACGACAAGGAGCACAACGCGCGGGTACGTGCGGCGTACGAGAAGTGCGCGCAGGCGGCGGCGGAGCATGGCTGGGGCATCTATCGTGCGCACAACGCGTTTCACGACAAGATCATGAGCCTGCTGTCGTTCAACAACCACGCGCTGACCCGCTTGCACGAAACACTGAAAGATGCCCTGGATCCCAACGGCATCCTCTCGGCCGGGCGTTATGGAATCTGGCCCAAACACCTGCGGCGGAGGCAGGCATGAGCAGGACTGCACTGGCGGCTCTCGTGGCGCTCGCCGCCGGGTCGATGTGGGTCGGAAACGCAGTCGCAGATCCTGCGGCGACTTCGCAGTCCGCCTGGACGCGTGTGCCGCTCAAGGCGGATGCGAACCTCAAGGACCCGCTCGTGAAGCGCGGCAAGGAAGTGTTCGACGCGCGTTGCCGCGCCTGCCATGGGAGCTACTCCAAAGGAAAGGCTCCGGGGAACGCTGCGCTGGCCATGCAGGTGCCCGGAACGTTTGCCCTGCAGTTAAGATACAAGGGACAGAAGACCGCACTGCTCGAAGAGCGCACGGACCTGACGCCGGAAGCAGTGGCCGCTTTCGTGCGTCACGGTGGCGGCGGATTCATGCCCGCCTTCCGCCCGACCGAGGTCAGCGACGAGGATCTGAAAGCACTCGGCGCCTATCTCGCTCGCAAACGTTAGCGAGCCGCTCGAGGGTCTCGATCTTGCTGCGGTCGCCCTTCGGGAACGACGGGAACGACCGCGATGAAGTTCCTCCAGAGGCTCCTGCGCTTCAGCCTGGCAGTGCTGCTCGCGGCCTGCTCAGGTACGAGCAGTTCTCCCCCGTCGCAGCCGTCATCGCCCCCAGCCCCCGCCAGCGGCCTGAGCAAGGTCAACCACATCATCGTCGTGATGATGGAGAACCACTCCTTCGATAACTACTTTGGAGCACTCGCTTATGCTCCGGGCAGTCCGTACCACACAGCCGCGAGCGGGTGTGCCGTGGATGACCACGCGTGTGTCGACGGCCTGACCTGCAATGCCGGGGCGGGCGGCCTCCTCTGCAGCAACTCAAACCCGGAAGATTCAGGAAATGTGGCCGTCACGTTTCACAACCCGAGCCGCTGCGTGGTGCCCGACCTCGATCATTCCTGGGAAGGATCGCACCATGAAGCCAACTTCAACGCTCCCGACGCGACTCTGACGGACTCGCTGAATGACGGTTTCGTCGAGGTGAATGACGTGTCGGAGCAACAGGATAACGGGGGCGAGACACCTACCGACGATCCCACCATGGGCTTCTATACGCAGGACGACCTGCCTTTCTACTACGATCTGGCGAAAAAATTTGCGATCGACGACCGCTACTTTGCCTCGGTGATGGGGCCCACCGGCCCTAACCGGCTCTACTCGGTGGCCGCCACGTCGTTTGGCCACCTGGACACCGCAGACTCGGTGGCGGGGGTCTTCAAGCCCGTCAACGGCTCGATCGTCGATCTGCTCGATGGTGCCGGGGTCTCATGGACGGACTATTTCGTGGACGGGCCGGATCTCGCCGCCATTCGCACTCCGAACGGAACAGCCGATCCCCACTTCCAGCCGGTGCAGGCCTTTGAGTCGAGTGCCAGCGGTGCGTCGGGTGCTGCCCCGTTGCCCCAGGTCTCCTTCATCGATCCCGCCTTCGGAGGGCCGGAGGAAAACGACGAGCACCCTCCCACGGACATCCAGCGCGGCCAAGTGTTTGTTTCGCAGATCGTCAACGCGGTTCGCGGCGGACCCTACTGGAAGGACTCTGTCATCTTCATCACGTATGACGAGCACGGCGGGTTCCATGATCACGTGAAACCGGCACCGGCGCCGCAAGGATCGGCACGCACGCCGGACGGTATCTCTCCCGGTCAATGCGCCGACCTTTCCAATCCGCCGGCCAGCCAGCAGCCTGGCGGTGGCGCCGGGTGCAGTGCGAGCGTGCTGGATGCGCGGGCGCTGTGTCCGGCGCTTGCGCAGAACCCCAACGGCCCCTATCCGGCCAATTGTCCGAGCTTCGATCAACTCGGTTTCCGCGTGCCGTTTCTGGTCGTGTCGCCGTTCGCCAAGCCGGGGTACGTGTCGCACACCGTAGGCGATCACACCTCCATGCTCGCGTTCATCGAGCAACGCTTCCTGTCGACGCCCGGGGGAGGCCGCGCGCACCTGACTCTGCGCGACCAGTATGCCGACGCGCTCGAAGACCTGTTCGATTTCGCGAGCTCGCCTTCCCTGAACACACCCGTGACCCAGGCGCAGCCACCCGTCGTGGACTGCACGCCCTGAGATTTCAGGGTTGCCGCGCCGCTTCGGCGAACACCTTGCGCAGTTTGAATTTCCACACGCCCGCTTCGCGTACCAAGGTGTCTTCGTAGTGCCCGGCTACCAGCGGAGCGGGCTCGCCGTGAACGCCTAGCACCACGTAGGTCCAGCGCGACCACGCAGTCGCGTTATTCTCATCGATGATCTGCACACTCGGGCTGGACATGATGTGATAGGAGCCGGGGTACGAGCTGGGTGGGTAGGTCTTGGTGACGAATTCGCGGATTGCGTCCCGTCCCATGTAGGCGTGTGAGCCCGGTGCGCCTCCGGTCCATACTCCGTCCGTGGCAAACAACTGGGCGTAGGCGGTGAAGTCGCGTTTATCGAAATCGCGCCCATAGGCGACCAGCAGCTCGCGGATCTCCTCCTTGTCCTCCAGGATCTGCAGCCGCTGCTCGAGTCGCTGTGCGGGAAGCTTCCTGTCCTGTGCGTTGGCCTGCAACGCCCCCGCGGTGATGACCAGCGCCCCCAGCGCGGCCAGCGCGTATAGGTTCATTCTTGTTCACCCTGAGTAAGGATAACGACCCGATGGGGAGTATCAGAAACGCACGCGCAGCGCCAGCGGACTCGCCGGGCGAGTCCGCTGTGAGCTCGAGATCGACGCTCGAGGGGGAGCGGCTCTCCCTGTAGCGGGCAGCTAGAAGCGCACGCCCACCCGGATCGGGATGAACTCCGTCTTGGTATTGCGCGGCGCGATGCGCACGTAGCGAGCTTCGATGAAGAGCGAGGGGCCTCCTGCGACGGAGGACATCTGCCACCCGAAGCCGGCGTTCCAGGAGCTGTGCCAGGGACTGGTGCTGCGCTCGACGCCGGTCACCACGGGGAACTGGCCGGGGAAGCAATAGTAGAAATTGCAGATCGTGCCGTTCTCGAGGGATACCTCGCGCGTATGGATCTGCTCGCGATACCAGCCGGCGCCGCCCACCAGATACATTTTCGAACGATCGGACGTATGAGCCAGGTCCAGCTGCAGGTCGGCATCACCGCCATAGACGGCCTCGTGGCCCGGTGAGAAGCCCAGGTTCGAATCCGGCGAGCTGTTGCGGATATCGAACCAATTGTAACTGCCGTCGACGCGCAGACCGACGGGCAGCGCCGCGATCGGAAACCACGTGAGTCCCAGACCGACGCTGCCGCCATTGTGCAGATACTGATCGGTGTTGCCGGTGGTCACCACGTACCCGGCATCGAGTTGCAATGACAGCGCACGTTGCTTGGGCTGAGACTCCACGGGCACGAAATGCGTCGCTGGTGGAGGCTCGCTGCGAGCCGCCGCGGGCGGAGGTGCAGCAGGCTGCGGTTGGGCTGAATCCTGCACGCTGTAGCCGCGTCCCTCCAGGCACGCGCCGAGCGCCCGGCGATACGCGTCCCGATGTGACTGATCGGTCGTTGCGTCCTTGCGGGTCGGATCGAAGCCGCTCTGGGTCACAGCCCAGTCGTGACAAGCGTAGCGATCGCTCCATTGCTGTTGTTGCGTCTGGCCGTTCTTGGGAGTGATCGTCACCTCGCCCGTTCCCGGGGGCGG
>CAZLYG010000075.1:0-1264 GCA_964563075.1 uncultured Steroidobacteraceae bacterium
GCCTGATTCCCATGGTGTATCCGGACTACCAGTCGGTGGAGAAGGCCGAGGTCCGCAAGCTGTTCGAGGGTTTCTGGGGCCAGTCGCTCGATCCGAAGAAGGGACTGACCGTCGTCGAGATCATGAACGCCATCCACGCCGGGGAGATCCGCGGCATGTACATCGAGGGCGAGAACCCCGCGATGTCGGATCCGGACCTCAATCACGCGCGCCAGGCGCTGGCGAAGCTCGAGCATCTGGTCGTGCAGGATCTGTTCCTCACCGAGACGGCTTTCCATGCTGATGTCGTGTTGCCTGCGTCGGCGTTCGCGGAAAAGACCGGCACCTTCACCAACACGGACCGGCGCGTGCAGCTGGCAAGGCCGGTGCTGGCGCCTCCGGGTGATGCGCGGCAGGACCTGTGGATCATCCAGGAGATCGCCAGACGGGTCGGGCTCAGCTGGCAGTACGCCGGCCCCGCGGACGTGTTCGCCGAAATGGCGATGACGATGCCGTCATTGAACAACATTACATGGGAGCGCCTGGAGCGCGAAGGGGCCGTGACGTATCCGGTCGACGCACCCGATGTTCCGGGCAATGACATCATTTTCGACACCGGGTACCCGACAGAGAGCGGGCGCGCGAAGATCGTGCCCGCGCACATCCGGCCGCCGGACGAAGTGCCGGACATGGACTACCCGATGGTGTTGTCGACGGGGCGTGTGCTCGAGCACTGGCACACCGGCGCAATGACGCGGCGCGCCGGCGTGCTCGATGCTCTGGAGCCGGAGGCGGTGGTATTCATGGCGCCGCGCGAGTTGCACCGGCTGGACCTCGAGCCGGGTGACCTGATCAAGCTCGAGACGCGCCGCGGCGCCATCGAGGTCAAGGTGCGAGCCGATGGCGACGTGCCGATCGGGATGTGCTTCATGCCGTTCTGCTATGCGGAGGCCGCCGCCAACCTGTTGACCAACCCGGCGCTGGATCCGGCGGGCAAGATCCCCGAGTTCAAGTTCTGCGCGGCCCGGGTGTCGCCCGTGGCGGAGCCGGCAACGGTTGACTGACCTTGCTTGAGCCACGCCGCGCCTTTAGAGCGCGGCCAGCACTCTCGACAGCGGTTGTGCATTTGCGAACACGACATCCGCGACGGCGGGGATGTCGTTGATGTCCACGACGGGGATAGCGGCGCCGGGAAACGCCTGATCGCTGGCGATCGCCACGATGCGCGGATCCTGAGGGTGCAGAGGACTCTTGCCGACCGCCCCGCGAAACACTTCCAGCTTCG
>CAZLYG010000075.1:1274-14593 GCA_964563075.1 uncultured Steroidobacteraceae bacterium
GATGGCGCTCGCTCTTGAAACCCTCCACCAACACCAGCTCGCACGGGGAGAGCCGCGACAGCAGCTCAGGCAGAGTGGCCTCGGTACCTGCCCCGACCTCATGCATCTGCGCCCAGCGCCGCGCAGAGGACACGATCACTTCGCAGGCACCGGCCTTGCGATGCTCGTAGGAGTCCTTGCCCGGCACGTCGACGTCGAAGGCATGATGGGCATGCTTGAGGGTTGCAACGCGCAAGCCGCGTTGTGCCAGGAGCGGAATCAGCTTGATGATGAGCGTGGTTTTCCCCGAGCCGCTCCAGCCGGCGATCCCCAGGACCCGGGGCTCAGTCATGATGGGCTTCCTCAAGTGGCGGAGATCGGCACGAGACCGTTCTTGCCGAGCAGAGCCTGCCCTTGCTCGGACATCAGCAACAGCGCAATGCGCAGCACCTCCGGCTTTCCCGAGAGTACCGCCATGCCATATACGGGGTGCGGGTCGAGCCGCGGCGGCACCGGAAAGCTGGCGAGCTCCGGCAGCTCTTTCTGTAACGCCGGGAAGCCACTGCAGTAGGTGAGCGACAGGTCGATCTCATGTGAGGCAAACAGGGCGGCCGCAGCGCTCTGCGCCGGCGTTGCGGGCGTCGCCTTGACGTTCATGAGAGCCTGAGCCTTCTCCTTCAGAACGGCACCCGAGCCCGGGCGGATGGCATCGATGCGATCGAAGATCGCCCAAGCGTAGTCGCCACCTGGATCGACAACGGGCGCGGACGTCTTCACGCGCACGTTTTTCGCAAGCAGATGGTCGATGAGATTGGTTGGAGTCACGTCCGCTGCCCGCCGGTACACGACACACATGCGGTTGCGCGCGAATGCGATCACCGGGACAACCGTGTGACCCTGACTCTGCAGCTTGCGAGGGGAACCGACATCTGCCGACAGGAACAGGTCCGGCTTCTCGCCTTTCTCGATGCGCTCGCGCAGCGCACCGGAGCCGCCGAAGGTACTCTTGACCTCGATCCCGAGGGCGGCTGCGTCCTTGCTCAAATCACCGACGACTCCGCGCAGACTACCCGCAGAGTAGATTTCGATCGTTCGTGCCTGCACTCGCGGAGCCGCGGTAACGCTTGCGATGAAGCCGAGCAGGGCGCAAGCGGCAACGCTCCGCACCTTATTCCGGAGATCAGTCGGCATTGGAATTCCTTTGCGATCCTGGCCCATGTCTCTGGTTCAATATATCGCGCCCAATATATATTGCGGGCAGCGTGCGTGTGAGTGAACACAATGTCGTGGCCGGCGTGGTCATTGCCGGCGGTCGCTCAGTCCGATTCGAGGGCGAGAAGGCGGTAGCCGAACTGGCAGGCAAGCCGCTGCTGCTCTGGGCCGTGCGGCGCCTTCAGGCCGCTTGCTCTGCCGTCGCCGTGAATACCCGACCGGGAACGCAAACGGAGACGCTGGCGCAGACCGAAGGGTTGCCCGTCCTGCACGATGTGGCTGGGGATGCGGCGGGTCCGCTTGCGGGAGTCAGGGTCGGCCTCGAATGGGCACAGAGGTTGGGAGCCGGCTCGCTCGCCGTCAGTCCCTGCGATGCGCCGCTGCTCCCGGACGATCTGTTCACGCGCCTCATCGTCGCAGCGGGGGAGGGGGCGGCGATGGCTGAAACCTCCGAAGGGCGCCAGCCGCTGTGCGCCGTCTGGCCGGTTGCCGCGCTGCCGGTGATTGCCGCCGCCCTGGCCGGCGGTGCTCATCCGCCTACCTGGCGCGTGTTGGAAAGCATCGGTGCCGTGCATGTCCGTTTCCCGGACGCAGGGGCCTTTGCCAATCTCAACACTCGCGCCGACCTCGCCGCGATAGCAGAGCGCTACCAGCGATAGAAGCGCGCGACGTAGCCTGCCGGAAACGCCTCTGCCTGCGGCGGAAGCTCGACGAAGCCGTCGGCCCCCGTCAATGCCAGAAAGTCTCCGGAGCCGCGCGGGAAGCGCGGCTCGGCGACCGCTCGACCATGCTCGTCGCGCGTGACGGAGACCGGCAGGAAATACGCCGCAGAGGGCCGGGATTGCACTGACGAGGCCATCACGACGGGTTCCGGTGCCGCTCTGCGGGCACCCATGGCAAGGCTCATCGCGGGGACGACATAGCGGATCAGGCACACGAGCGTCGAGACCGGATTGCCCGGCAAGCCGAAAACCGCCTGGCCCTCCGGCCCCAACCCGAACCACATCGGCATGCCGGGCCTCTGTGCCACCTGATAAAAGACTTCCTCCACCCGCAGGCTCTTCAGTACCTTGGGCACCAGGTCGAATTTTCCCTTGGAGACGCCGCCGCTCAGGATGAGCACGTCCTGTCCGGACAGGTGGCGTGCCAGCCGTTCGTGCAGCATCGGCTCGTCGTCGGGAATGTGGTCGTTCAGGACGTGCTGAAAGCCGCGGTCGCGCAGAGCTGCCACGACCGCATAGGCGTTGGAGCGTCGCACCTGGTGCTCGGCGATGGGCTGGCCCGGCTCGATGAGCTCGTCACCCGTTGAAATGACCATGAACCGCGGCTGCCGGCTCACCAGTACGTCAGCCAGTCCCGCCGAAGCGACGACGGCGATCTCAGGCGCACCCAGTCGTGTGCCGACAGTGAGCATGGGCACTCCCGGCTGAGAGTCCGAACCGCGTCGCTGCACGTTGCGGTAGGCGTCGCCCGTGGCTTCACCCTTGAGCGAAACGACTCCATTCTGGAGGTCGTACTCTTCCAGGGGAATGATGCAGTCCGCGCCGCGGGGCAGCATCGCTCCCGTCATGACCTCGATCGCTCCGTCCGTGCTCGACAGAGCCAGGGCGGGTGATCCCGCGGGTTGAGTCGCTTCGACACTGTAGATCCGCACACCGCGCGCGAATGCACTGCTGGCGACTGCGATTCCATCCATGCACACGCGATCGAAGGGTGGGTTATCGCGCTCGGCGTAGACATCCTGGCGCAGGATCTGCCCGATGCATCGCTGCAAAGCCTGCCGCTCCGCGGGCAGCGGAGCAACGCGGGCCTCGATCGCTTCCTGAGCCTGTTGGGGTGTAATCGCCGTATGAGCTCGCTTCGGTCCGCGGCAAGGGACGGTGTTGCTGAAGGTTCGCTGAGCGAACACTTGCAGTATATCGTTGCGGCGTTGTGGTGCCAAAAGCGCTAGATTATCCGCGTGCATTTACACCTGCGGTACGCATTCGCGCCCGGCGAGCAACGTGGAGCGGAGCTCGGCAATCCCTTGTTCGAATTGCTCGCGGCGGTCATGGAGCGCGGCTCGATCCGCCATGCCGCGCAGGCGCTCGGCATCTCCTACCGGCATGCGTGGGGCGCGCTCAGAAAGTGGGAAAAGACCCTCGGCGAGCCGCTCATCACCTGGTCCCAGGGTCAGAAGGCCAGGCCCACAGAATTTGCGCGGCGTCTGGTGTGGGCTGAGCGGCGCGCGCGCACACGCCTGCAACCGCACATCGAGGCCTTGCGATCGGATCTGGCCCGCGTGCTCGCCGACGCACGTGACGAGCGCCACCTGATCCTTTCTCTGCGGGCCAGTCACGATCTCGCGCTTCCGGTGTTGCAGCAGCACGTGGCCGAGAGCGCCGATCTGCACCTTGACATCGGATTCCAGGGGAGCGTCGATGCGCTGCGCGCCCTGAATGACCGGCAATGTCTGGTAGCGGGCTTCCATGTGCCGCCGCTGCGCGGGGCGGCTCCCGTGTTTGCGCAGCAACTCAAGCCACTGCTGAAACCAAGGGTCCACAAGCTGATCGCATGCGCGCGGCGCATGCAGGGCCTCATGGTTCGGCGGGAGCATGCGATGAGCGTGCGCACGTTTCCTGACGTTTTCCGGGCAGGTCTGCGTTTCGTCAATCGCCAGCCGGGTTCCAGTACTCGCATGCTGGTCGATCACCTGCTGCGCGAGCATTCGCTCTCAGCGGGTCATCTGCACAGTGCTCCCGAGCACGTGGAAAACACCCACGTCGCGGTGGGGTTGTGTGTCGCCAGCGGCGTTGCCGATGCCGGCATCGGTGTCGAGGCGGCGGCCCTGCAATTCGGACTGCATTTCATTCCGCTGGTGGAAGAGAGCTACTTCCTGGCCTGCCTGAATTCGAGTCTCGATCATCCGGCTGTGCAGCGTCTGCGCGAGGTGCTCGCGGGTCCGGGGTGGCGCGAGATCCTCGCGAACCTGCCGGGATACCAGCCCCCCGCCTCACCGGGCGGTTTGCTGGTCATCGAAGAAACCTTGCCCTGGTGGGGGCGGGGGCGCGTCCGCGCGAAGTCCCCGGTTCCCCCTGAAATATAGCGCTTCGCGCGACAATCGCCCGCTCGAGGACTGAGGCGAAGCGAGGCGCATGAGCGAGCAGGCGGAGAGCACTCCCGGCCCGACCGGGACGGCGCGCAATCGCTTCGATCGCATGGAGTGGGCCGGCGCCTTCGGCGATCTGGGCACGCTGATTCCGTTCGTCGTCGCCTACATCGCAGTCGTGAAAATCGCGCCGTTCGGAATTCTGTTCTCCTTCGGTGCCGCGATGTTGATCTGCGGCCTGTATTACCGCACGCCTTTCCCGGTGCAGCCGATGAAGGCCATCGGCGCGGTAGCGGCCACGCAGGCGGCCCAGACCGCGACGATTACCCAGGGGGCCATCTACGGCGCCGCGGCGGTCACCGGCGGCATCTGGCTGCTGCTCGGGTTGACCGGGGCCGCTCGCCATGTGACGAGCTGGGTACCGCGCTACGTAGTGATCGGGATCGTCCTGGGCCTGGGCATCGGCTTCATGCTCGAAGGCATCCAGCTCATGAGCTCTGGGTGGGTCATCGCCGCCGTGGGCCTGACGGGCACGCTCCTGCTGCTGACCAACAGGAAAATCCCGGCGATGTTCGTTCTGCTGGTGTTCGGCATCGTCTGTGGCGCGGTGCAACGCCCAGAGCTCCTGCATCAGCTGCTCGCCATCAAGGCCGGGCTGCAGCTCCCCGGATGGGCGCTCGGCAGTGTGGCTCCGCACGAGTGGCTGATCGGCGCTGTGTTCCTGGCTTTGCCGCAGCTTCCCCTGACGCTGGGTAATGCAGTGATTGCCATCCGGGAGGAGAACAATCGCCTCTTTCCCGATCGCGCCGTCACCGAGAACGGCATCGCGATCTCAACGGGCCTGATGAACCTCGGCAGCGCTGCACTGGGTGGAGTCCCGATGTGTCACGGAGCTGGAGGAACGGCCGGGCACGTGGCCTTCGGTGCGCGAACCGGCGGAGCACCCATCATCCTCGGGATGCTCCTGCTGATAGCCGCGTTCTTCTTCAGTGCCTCGATCCAGGTGGTGTTCGCGTTGTTCGCACGTCCAGTGCTCGGAGTCGTCCTGTTCCTGACCGGTGCGCAGCTGGCCCTGGGCTCCTGTGATTTCAGCAGGAACAAGGGCGAGCGCTTCATCACCGTCGTCACCACCGCGTTTGCCATGTGGAACGTCGGTGTCGCGTTTGTCGTTGGGATAGCGCTCTCTCAGATACAAAAGCGCGGCTGGCTGCGGCTGTAGCCTTCAGCTGATGATGCGGCAGCGGTCGCCGGCCGGTCCCGTTTTTCCGGGCACCGCGGTGTCCGATTCCGGACACTCACGGGCCCCCAGCCTTCTTTCAGTGCGCTAAGCCATTGATCGAGGCACCTTCTGCTGCGGGGTGCGACGCTCTAGACTGAGGCGCATGCTGCGTAACATCCTTGCCGCGGCGCTGCGGAATCTGGCGCGCAATCGCCTCTACGCAGCCATCAGCATCCTGGGTCTGTCGCTGGGAGTGTGCGGGGCCATGCTGGCGGGTGTCGTCTTGCGGCACGAGCTCAGCTTCGACCGCTTCATCCCCGACTGCGACCACGTGTACCTGGCGGCTTCCAGGTTCTCTCCGCCGGGCCGAGCGCCCACTTACTGGGAAAAGAGCGCGGCTTTCCTCGGAGAGTACCTGCGGCTGCAGTTCCCTGCGATCGAGGCGTTTACACGCATCATGGAGGAAAAGGTCCAGGTGCGCCGCGGATCGATTCAGGGCAAGGAGTCGCTGTGTTGGGCCGATCCCAACGTCTTCGATGTGCTGCCCGTGCCGGTGGCCTTTGGAAATCTGCAGGGGGCCCTGCAGCGCCCGGAGGGCCTCGTGCTGACCCGCGCGGCTGCGCGGAAGTACTTCGGCCGCGACAATCCGCTCGGAGAGTCTCTCCAGATCGGCGCAGACCATGTGCTGACCGTCACCGCTGTCATTCCGGATCTGCCCGCCAACGAGACATTCGCCGGTTTCACGATGTTCGCCAGCGCGCGAGCGGCTTATTCGGGGTGGTCCAAGCTCGGCGCTGATGCCGAAAATCGCCCGGATGCGACCGCCGTGCGCTTTGCCGGGCGAACTTACCTGCGATTGGCCAACGGTGCTTCGATCGAGGCGTTAGTCCGTGCTCTGCCGGCGTTCACCCGTGCGATGTATCCCCGTTGGATGGCCGACCGCCATCCATCCATCGAGCTCATCCGGCTCGACAAAGTCCACGAGGACCCCGCGTTTCATCCGGAGACCGGTACGCGCATGGCCATCGTTGCCGTGTGCGGAACGTTGATCGTGCTCATCGGCACCATCAACTTTGTCGTTCTCGCCACTGCACGCTCCGCCCGGCGGGCGGTTGAAGTGGGTATTCGCAAGGCGGTGGGTGCCAGCCGGCGCGCGCTGATGCTCCAGTTCCTGGCAGAGTCGCTGGTGTATGTGCTGCTCGCGGCGATGTGCTCGGTGGCCTTGACGGAGTGGCTCCTGCCGCACGTCAATGCCTTTCTCGATACGGGGGCGACCTTCGAGTACTGGCGTGATCCGGCACTGATCGAGGCCCTGTGCGGCGGTGCGCTCCTTCTTGCCCTGCTGGCAGGGGCCTATCCGGCCTTGTTGCTGTCCTCGTTGCGGCCAGTCAATGCCATCAAGGGAGCTGCCGCCGGCAGGTTGAGCGGCGAGCGTGTCAGGCAGGCACTCGTCACACTGCAATTCGCAGTGATGATCGGTCTGCTCATTGCTGCCGCCGTCACTTACCAGCAGCTCACTTACGCGACACACGGCGTCCTGCGCCTCGATACCGACCAGATCCTGGTCGTACGAGCCTCCTGCAGTGACGCTTTCGAGGCGGAGCTGCGCAGCCTGGCGGGCGTCCGCGGAGCTGCCTGTGGCAGCGACGCTGTTCTGGAACAGCCGTTCCTCGGCAGCTTGTTGCTCCGCGATGGCACCCGGGTGGAGGCGAGCTACGTGCAGGTGCAACCGGGTCTGCTGGAACTGTTGGGTCTGAGACCGACCGCCGGGCGATTCTTCTCCTCCTCCGATCCGCTGCCTGTGCTTCCCTCCGGCAACGCGGGAGGTCGGATGGTCCTCAACGAGGCTGCTGTGCGCCGGCTGGGTTTCTCTTCCGCGGCGGCGGCCGTCGGACAGTCGATGACGCCGTACCTGTACCCTCCGGGGACCCCCGCCGAGATCATCGGCACCGTGTCCGATGCGTCGTTGGAGCCTGTGACGCAGGCCGTCGACCCCATGATCTACTCTCTCGGACAGAGCCGACTGACCCTCACGTTCATCAAGCTTGGCGGTCGCAACATCCCGGAGACGCTGGCCGCGATCGATCGTCTGTGGCATGCGAGGAACCCTGCCGATCCCATCGATCGGTTCTTCCTGGACGATCACATTCAGCAGCTCTATCTGTCCGTGCGGCGCGAAACCCAGATGCTGGGGATGCTGTCCGTGTGCGCGTTGCTGCTGGCCTGCCTGGGGCTGGTCGGCCTTGCCGTATCCGGCGCCGAGCGTCGCACGAAAGAGGTCGGCATTCGCAAGGCGCTGGGCGCCAGCACGAATGACGTGTCGCGGCGGCTGTTGTGGCAATTCACGAAACCCGTCCTGTGGGCGACGCTGCTCGCCTGGCCGGTGGCGGCCCTGCTGCTGGACCATTGGCTGCGCGGGTTCGTCTACCACGTCCGCCTCGATCCCCGGGTGTTCGGCGGCGCAGCGGCGCTGGCAGTGCTCCTTGCGGTCCTCACCGTTGGCGTACACTGCCACCGGGTCGCCAGCGGCAAGCCGACCGCGGCTTTGCGCAACGAATGACCGGGAGGCCGCCACTTGGAACTGGGGTTGAAAGGCCGTGCCGCGCTCGTCACGGGCGCGAGCAAGGGTATCGGCAAGGCTATTGCACTCGGCCTTGCCGAAGAGGGTGTGCGACTCGCTCTGATCGCGCGCACCGCGACCGTCCTCGAGGCGGCTGCGGGGGAGATTCGCGCGGCGACCGGAGTCACCGTGCTTGCTCTGCCAACGGACATTCGGGATGCCGCTGCCGTGGCGACGACCGTCAAGCGGGCACACGCGGAGCTCGGCGTACTGCACATTCTGGTCAACAGCGCCGGTGGTCCCATCAAGCGCAGCGACCGCCAGATCATGTGGCCGGATGCCGACTGGCGCGATGATGTCGACACCAAGACGCTCGGCATGTTGCGGGTCACACAGTCCGTGATTCCGCACATGCCCACTGATGGCACCGGCCGCATCATCAACATCAGCGGTGTCGCCGGCTCCAGCGTGCTCGCTTCGGCGTTGACGCACGGGCTCAACAATGCCGCGATGAATCACGTCACTTCTTACCTGGCGGCGGATCTCGCGGCGGCGCGTATCACCGTGAACTCGGTTATCCCAGGTCTCATCGCCACCGAATGGCGCGAGATCTGGGCCCAGAATGCCGCGCAGCAGCGCCATCTCTCCAAGGACCAGTTCCTCGATCAGATCTATCGCGATTGGGGCATTCTCGCGGGGCGCTGGGGGACGATGCGTGAGGTTGCGGACGTCGTTGCCTTCCTGGCATCCGATCGTGCAGCGTACGTCAACGGCGCGAAGCTGACGGTCGATGGGGGATACGCGGTCAACGTTCGCAATTGAGGTCTACCAGGGATGGTCCTTGCCGTCGTTTTCCAGTAATCGTCCGGTGTCCTTGAGCGTCAGATGATCGATGGTCCTGATCATGTTGCCGACTGCTTCCGCAGGCGGCACGAACCCCGGTGCGTGGAAGTTGCCGAAGCTTTCCACCTGGACGCCGCCCGGATGGAACATCACGACGGTGATTCCCTGGGGCTTGAGCGTCGCGCTGACCAGGTGCATCGCGCTGTTGAGCGCTGCCTTGCTGATGCGGTACCAGTAGTGATCCGGCACCGGCGAGCCGTTCGGCATGAACGGCGGCACGGTCACCGAGGCCGCTGCAGAGCTGATGGCGACGATCTTCTTCTGCCGGCTCGCCTTGACGTTGTTGACGAAAGTCTCGCTGATCATCAGCGGACCGGTGACGTTGGTATGGATGAAGTCATCCAGCAGCTTGAAGTCCAGCGTGCCGAAAACCTGGTTCGTGTTGCCGCCGGGCTTGTCCAGCGGATCGGTGCGAACCAGTCCGGCGTTGCTGAGCAGGATGTCGATGGGGACGCCCTTGAGCTTCGCGCCGAGTGCCTCGATCTGCGCCGCGTCGGTGACGTCCATCCGCTCGATGCGCACCTTGGGATACCTGGCTGCCAGCTGCGCCAGGCTCTTCGGCGTGGTGGTGCGGCGGTGTGTGGCAATGACCGTCCAGCCCCGCGCCGCGTACTCCTTGGCGAATTCCAGGCCGATGCCCTGATTCGCTCCGGTGATCAGAACGGTATCGGCCATTGCATTCGTCCCGGCGCCACTCACGGCGATGGCGATCAGCGCCATCGAGAGTCTGATAGCTCGCATGATTCCAGTCCCCCGGTATGTCTTACGGCATGCATTGTCGTCGCGCTGCGGTCCCGCGTACAGGTGCGCCCGCAGCTCGCAGTTCGACCGTAATCTTGACAGGCCGCCAGTTTTGGCGCCTGCTCGCCTGCACACCTCATTGCTGCGGGTTGAATGTATGCCCAAGCCGGTCACCTTCGAAACCGTGCGCGAGATTGCGCTGGCGCTGCCGGGGGTCGCCGGCTCGATGGGTGCCCGCGGTGTCTCGTTCAAAGTGCGCGGAAAAATGCTGGCCTGCAGAGCAATCCACCCGTCGGCGGAGGAGGGGTCCCTCATGCTGCGAATCGACCCGGCGAGCCGGGCGAAACTGCTCGCGGCGGACCCTGAGGCTTACTATCTGACGCCACACTACGCACCCTATTCGAGTGTACTGATCCGACTCTCCCGGATCACCCGCGCCGCTCTCGCGAAACGGCTGGACGAGGCGTGGCGCTTCGTTACCAGCGACGTGCCCCCAGACGCGCGAGCATCGCGGAAAGGTCCTCGGGGCTGATATAGAAGTGCTCGCAGACGCGCCCCCACAGCATCGTCGTGGGGACGTTTCGATCTCCTCGCTCCTTCTGTGTCTGATGCAGCACGTAAAGAACTACGCGCTCCTCACGAGTCAATCCGTCGCGAACGTCGGGTAGTTCCCTGGCCACGGCTACGGCTTCGCCGCCGGATCCCGCTTGACGTCGTGATCCATGAATTCGAGCCAGAAACCCTGCCCGTCGGGGACAAAAAACGAGCGAGTCGTCGGACCGATGAATACCGGTGCGTTGGACTTGCTGAGTGTGTGTACGTGCGCTGCCAGGACGCGGGGCATGATCACATCGTCGTCCTTCGACATGAACAGGAAGTGCGCGGTCCCCGGATCCTGGATGTAGCCGCGCGTGAAGTGCTTGTTGTGATTCTGGTATTCGATGAACTGCATGATGACCGGTGAGCCCGGCACCAGTGCCATCGCGAGTCGGAACTTGCCGCTCGTATGGGTGAGATTCTCGTAGCTGGCATCGCCCATCAGCTGCGGACTCAGCCAGAACTTGAAGTCCGGCCCGACCAGGCTCTGGTAGAGGCGGCAGGTCGCCTCGAGATTGTCGACCACCACCGTCACCCGCGCCCCCAACACCTTGGAGCCGGCAGGGGCGGTGCTCGCAGGCGCCGGAGTGATCTGCACCAACTCCACCGGGTAGCCGTCGGGGTCGCGCACGAATACCGCGCGAATCTGCCCGCTCACACCGGGCCATGTCAGGTCGACCGGATTGCCGCCGGCCGTGATCACCGGCACGCGTTCGGACTTCAGCACCGCGAGCGTCTTGTCCAGGTCGCTCACGATCAGCGTCAGGTACGTAGCGCCGGGGTCGGTCAGCGGTGGGTTGTAGTGGCGGGACTTGATCCCCTTGATCTCGATGGCTTCGATCGTCATGGCGGTGCCCGTGGGTGTGGCCGCCGTTCCGGGAATTGGCAGCAGCGCTACGCGGCTGACCGAGTTGTAGGCGTTGTCATCCTCGCCGAGCTCGGCAAATTCGGCGAGCGGATGGCTCACCATGAAGGGTCGCGGAGCCTCGCGGGGTCCGATGAGCCCGAGGCCGATGAGATCGGAATAGAAGTGGATGATGTTCTGCGTCTCGCCGATCTCGCGTCCCAGGTGACCCGCACGGATGACATCTCCCGGCGGCGCAATTCCTGACGGGGGCGCATCCAGTGTTGCCCACGACGCCTGCGCGGAGGCCGTCGTCGAGAGAGCCAGCAACAGAAGAACACTCATGCCGCATGCGGCGGCTTTGCATGACCGTGCCATCTACGCTCCCCTCGTGTGTGCCTTCGCAAAGGCATCATAGCCTCTTCGCTCTCGCTGAGTCCCGGGGGCGGGTGCGGCGGGTGCGGTTCGCGGCGCGCCTTTCACCGTTGTGTGGACGTACTTCGGTCTGGGCGTCGCCCAGGTGCGGACTGAGCCCCGCATGAATCAGTGCGGCCTGCAAGTACCGGTCCAGCCACTTCGCCGCCTCGACCTCGTCGGCTGAGCAGAACTTCACGTGTCGCATGGCGGCTCCCGTCCCCTCCAGAACATGGTCGGGGTCGTTCATGGCGGCGCCCTTCAGGAAGCCGAGGTTGGCGTGGGAGGTAAATCCGGTGATGTAGAGGAAAGCCGACTTCATCTTGTCGTCGGGTCCATAGCGCAGCGCCACCGTGTAGCCAACATCGACCACGACTTCGTGTGCGCCTGGCATGACCTCCAGTATTCGACCACGCAGTTGTAGCATCAGCGCACGAACAGGCGCTGGAAAGCGAACCAGGAGATTCGACGCGGCATCCGGAAGCGGCCGGGTACGTCGCGATCGGCTCAAGCTCGCCCCTCCCTCCTTAAGATTGCATTCCCGGCGCGAGTGGTGCTCCAATCAACGCCGGCCCATCGGCGAGGATAAGCTGTATGCCGAGCTTGAAGAAGTCGAAGTTGGCGGTCCTTGCAGTGGCTCTCGCGTGGCTCGCGGGCAGCGCTGCTGTCGCCCAGCCGCCCAAGCCGGGCGTCAAGGGTTACGAGGTCGAGTGGGTCTATCGGGTCCGCTACGGCTTCATCGACGAGTGGTGGGATCTGTTCCGCAAGTACCAGATCGCGGTCCTCGATCGCGAGAAGGCGCTCGGCTATGTGCTGGATTACCGGATCTACCATCCGCAGTTGCATACCGATGAGGCCGGTCGTTGGGATTATCGCGTCGAGATCACGTACAAGGATTTCGATGGTGCCAAGCACGAGGATGAGATCACCGACAAGCTGTTCCCGGATGCCGCGACCCGCAAGCGCGAGGAGAACCGGCGCTGGGAGCTGACGGAGAACCACTGGGACCTGCCCATCTATCAGGTCGACACCACCAAGTCCCGGTGACACTCAAGTCCCGCTGACACTGGCGACACGGCCGAGGCTGGCTCGGCCGGTCCGCCTGTATCAGGCGTGCCCGGCGCCAACGTGAGGCGCGCTCGCCCGGCCAACATTGGGCGTGCCACCGCGCCAACGTCAGGCCTATCGCCCGGGAGCGCGTTCGCCGCGTCGTCAGGCCCATCGCCCGGGGGCGCCCGGCGCGTCGACGTCAGCCCGCGTGCGCCTTACGCGCTCTTTTCGGCACGAACGCGAGGAAGCGTCTCGGGTTGTCGACAGTGATCTTGTGCCGGGTGGCCTCACCGGCACCGGCGGCCTTGAGCTTTGGCAGGAATACCGTTATCGGCCGGCTGTAGGAGCGGAAGGCGTCCCCTGAGATGAGGATGTGATCCTCGAATCCCGCTTCCAGCAGCGCCATGACGAGCGGCACTGCCTGCTCGTCGCCGAACCCTCCCTGGCGATCGAATCCTACAAAGGCGCCGCGCCGGCAGATGGTCTTGTGCACGTAGACCTTGGGATCATTGAGGTTGCCGAGGTGACCGATCGCGACGCGACGCGGATCGACGCCGGCGTCCTCGAAAATGTCGAGCTGCTCGAGCGCCGATTTCCCGGGAATGCCCGTATGCGTGAAGATCGGCAGGTTGGTCTCGAGATGCGCTTTGCCTACGGCACGGAAGACTCTGCGCTCGAGCGCCGAGATCTCATCCCAGGAGCCGATTTCCCC
>CAZLYG010000076.1:0-14537 GCA_964563075.1 uncultured Steroidobacteraceae bacterium
GCGAGGACCTGCTCCTCCGTCAGTTCCCCACGCGCGACCACCAAGGCCTTCGGCCGCTGGCCACACTCCTGATCTTCCACCGGGATGACGGCTGCGTCCGCCACTTGCGGATGCTTCAACAGGAGCGCCTCGAGCTCTGCCGGAGCGACCTGGTAGCCCTTGACCTTGATCAGCTCCTTGAGGCGATCGACGATCGTGAGATATCCCTCAGTGTCGACCGTGCCAATGTCACCCGTCCGCAACCAGCCCTCCGTATCGAGAGTGTTTGCGGTCGCCTCGAGGTTGTTCAGATAACCCTTCATGACCTGCGGCCCACGGACCCAGACTTCCCCAGGTTGGCCGACGGCGGCATCCCTTCCGGTGTCCACATCGACGATGCGGCATTCCGTCGAGGGTGCGAGACGGCCAACGGTGCCGGGCCGAGGCTCGCTCCCTTTGTCCGAGTAGTGCGTGACCGGGCTCGCCTCTGTCATGCCGTAACCCTGTCGGAGCGTGATGTTCAGGCGCTGTTGCAGGGTCTCCGTGAGGGCAGGCCCGAGCGGCGCTGCGCCAGAGAACATCGTATGCAGAGAATGGAGGTCATAGTTGCCGACGGCCGGATGCCGCGCGAGCGCAACGGCAATCGGCGGAACGATATGCGCCAGTTCCACGCTCCAGTCCTGCACGGCCTTCAGGAACAGCTCGGGCTCGAAGCGGGGCAACGTGACGATCGTCGCGCCGATCCGCAGGCCGAAATTCAGGACCACCACGAGGCCGTAGATGTGGAAGAAAGGCAGTACGCCGAGCAGGGCACGCACGCGGGTATTCTCCACGGCTTCGATCTGCACCAGGTTGGCGACCAGGTTGCGATGGGTCAGCATCACGCCCTTGGGCAGTCCCGTGGTTCCTGACGAGTAGGGCAGCGCCACCACATCCACCGCCGGATCGATGCTGACCGCAGGTGGGTCGCCGTCGCGCGCGATGGAGGCCAGCGAGCGCAGCCCGGGAGCCTCGTCCATGGTGATGAGCTCGATCGTGCGCCCCGACGCTTCTATAGCCGCCCGTGCCTTGTCGAGCAGTGAAGCCGTGGTCACCAGCATGCGGGCGCCGGCATCTCTGAGCTGATGCGCCAGCTCGTTAGCCGTATTGGCGGGGTTCGCGGGAGTGAGTACAGCTCCCAAGCGTGCCGTCGCGTGAAACACGATGGCGAACTCCGGGGAGTTCGCCGAGTACAACGCAACGACGTCGCCCTTGCGGATGCCGAGCTCTGCCAGGCCGGCCGCGATCCGCCGCACCTGCTCGTGGAGCTCTCCGTAAGTAACCGTCCGTCCCGTGGAGCCATCGACCAGGGCAGGGGCCTGCGCCAGTCCTCGATTTGCGCCCAGCACGAACTCGGACAGACCCTGTTCGGGGATGCTGACTTCCGCGTGTGGGCTGCGGAGGATCACAGTGCCATGGCTGTGATCAGTTTCACGGCGGTGGTGCCGCTATGCGGCTCGGTCCTGTGCCGACGAATACTCGCTTGCCCTCGGCATTGGTGATCGTGGCCTGGCCGACATGCAGCGACTCTTCGTTCTTTGCCCGAAACCCCGTTACCGTGACCCGGTCGCCGGCCTTCAGCGAGTCCATGCGCCAGCCCCTGCGATAGAGGGCATTGGGCGCCCCACCCTCCACACGGTATACGACGGTGTTGCCGTCTGCCTGCTTGACCTCTATGTGGGTATAGATGTGGGGGTTCATCCACTGCACCTTCCTGACCGTACCGCTGAAGGTGATGGGCTTGTGCGTATCGAACTCGGCGGCAGTGGAGTGGTGCGCCGCGACCTCGCACGAGAATCCGATGCACGCAATGGCGGCGGCAAGAGCAAGTGAGGTCCGGATGGTCATGGAGGCTCCTCTTCAGTCGTCGTCCTCATCCTGAGGCGGGTGCCAAACCTTGATGGCGCCGCTCATCATGTTGTCGAGATTGCTCTCCTCACACGAGTACTCCATGATGACGTCGGAGGCTGGCCTGAGATGCCAGGTACGAACGTTCATCCAGTCCTGCGTGTAGGTCTTCGGGTCGTGCACCGTGACGGTGTGCTCGATCGTGCGGGCATCGACTCGCCGGAACGTGTTGATCAGCTTCAGCTGCCTGCTGTGTGGGTGACCGGCGGTGTCGAGCCGGGTATAGCCGTTGAAGCCGGTGGTCTCGATGACGAGCGTATCGCCATCCCAGTGACCGGTGGATACCCCGTTCCAGGAGGGCGGCAGGTCCGTCGGCCACTTCATCCCGTTGGTCGGCACCCAGTGGAACCAGGTGTTCTGCTCGAACAGCAGCGCGATCGCGTCGTCGTTCTGCACGATCTGCAGCCCGTGCGGCGAATTGATATTGCGCGACATGCCAAAGGGCAGACAGCTGCCGGCATAATCGCCCTCGTGCACCGGATCATAGGCCTTCCAACGCTTGAGCCCCCATTCGGTGTAGGGGAGGTCGATGGTGCGCTGCCCGGGACCGATCGCTGCCGGCTTGGCATCGGCCAGAACCGCTCCAGAGAGCTCCAATGGCTGGCGTGTGTTGGGATCGAGCACCGTGCCCTTGGCCGCCATGTTCGGCGTGTACGGATTCGCCCACAGGCCGCTCAGATCGGGCTTACCGTTGGGCAGGCGCGGTGCCGGTCCGGGCGATGCCGGTCCAGCGGGCCGTGCCGCGGCCGGGCCGGGCTCCGCAATGTCATGGTGTGCGCCGTCAGGGTGTGCGACCGCCGGCTGCGCGGACAGCACCGTCAGCGGCACGCACGCACCGGCCGCCACCACCGCAACGAGGAAAAGCCAGGCAGCCGTCCTCATCCCGTTCCCCCTGACGACGCCGCCGTGGCGCCTGAACTGCGAGGCCACTTTGCCGCAACGGCGGATTCGAGCTGGCTAACAGCTTGAAGTAGTCTAGGAGTCCGGGGGTGGCGGGGGCAAGCGTTGGTTGCGCACACGTTTACAAGGAGCTCTCGTGAGCACGAACGACGGGAAGATAGCGCTCGTGACGGGTGGCAGCCGTGGGGTCGGACGCGGGATTGCGCACGCACTTTCGCAATCCGGAGCCGTCGTCTAGGACTGCAGGAGAGTTGAGGGTGATCTGCCGGGGTTCGCGAAGGACCTCGGAGGCGATCCCCGGCTGTTCGTCTCTGTCCGCGGGGGAACCTGAATACCTGGCGAGCGCCTCCAGCGCCGTCAACCGGATGCTCCGCCTGGTCACTTATGCCATCGGCTCGATCATGGCGCTGGGTGCCCTGTTTGCCGCTCTCAACTCGATGTATTCGGCGGTCGCCGCGCGCGCCATCGAGATCGCCACGCTTCGCGCCATCGGATTCGCCGCAAGCGCGGTCGCGATTGCCATGCTGACCGAGGCGCTGTTACTGGCGCTGGCGGGTGCCGCGCTGGGGGTGGGAATCTCGTATGCTGCAGTGGATGGAGTCACGATCAGCACACTCGGCGGCGCGCTGTTCGACTCTCAGCTCGTCTATTCGCTGGTGGTGTCTCCGGGGCTTGTGGCTGTGGCCATCGTGCTTGCGGCCACGCTCGGGCTCGGCGGCGGGCTGGGTGCTGCTATTCGCGCCGCGCGGGGCCATATCGCACACGCGTTGCACGAGAGATGATCCGATGAGCGGCCCACGACGCGCGTTCCTACCCGGCCATGTTGTCGCACTGCTCGCCGCCTGTGCGGTTTTGCTGTCAGGTTGCATGAGCGAGCCGCCCACCGTTGCAGTCCCCTCGGCCAGCCCCGAGGAGTCGCGCACCCTGATTGAACGGCTGTTGCCTGAATCGGTTCGTGATCGGCAGGCATGGGCGAGAGACATCTACGCGGGGTTTGCGGTGCAGTCCATCGACCCGAGCCCTGCGAACGTGTGCGCCGTGCTCGCGGTCATAGAGCAGGAATCGGGCTTTCGCGTCAATCCCGTAATACCCGGTCTCGGCTCGATCGCCTGGAAGGAGATCGACTCGCGCGCGCAGCATGCCGGAGTGCCGAAAGTTCTGGTGCATGCAGCTCTGCAGGTGACCTCGCGCACGGGTCGCACGTACAGCGAGAGGATTGACGCGGCTCGGACCGAGAAGGATCTCAGTGACATCTACGAGGACTTCATCGACGCCGTGCCTCTCGGGAAGCGGCTGTTCGAGAACCACAACCCGATCCGAACGCGCGGCCCCATGCAGGTGAATGTGGCCTTCGCCACGCAATACGCCGCTCAGCGACCGTACCCGTATCCGGTCAAGGTCAGCATTGCCGATGAGCTGTTCACCCGGCGCGGCGGCCTGTACTTCGGGATCGCTCATCTGCTGGGCTATGCGGCGCCCTACGACCGTTATCTGTACCGCTTCGCCGACTTCAATGCCGGGCAGTACTCGAGCCGCAATGCCGCATTCCAGGCCGCTGTCAGCGTCGTCACCGGAATTCCCCTGACGAAGGACGGCGCGCTGCTTGCGCGGGATGATTCATCGAAGGATGCCGGCAGCACGGAGACCGCCTTGCGCGCTGTCGCGGCACGCCTGCATCTGAGCGACAGCCAGATTCACGATGCCCTCGAGCAGGAACGCACCCAGGCGTTTGCCGACACCCGGCTCTATCGCCAAGTATTTGAGCTCGCCGATCGCATGCGGCGCACACCGCTACCGCGCGCGATCGTGCCGCACATCGACTTGCGGGGTCCGAAAATCAGCCGCAAGCTCACCACCGCCTGGTATGCCGACAGAGTCAACGGTCGCTTCGAACGGTGTGAAAAAAATGCGGCGCGCTAGTTCCCCTCGTGTCCGCTCTCCGGGCGCCGGCCCGGCGGCCCCGCTGCGCCCGGGCCACCGGCTTTGAGAGCGTTGGCGCGTGAGATCAGGTATTCCCGCACGGCGGCCGTGTCCTCGGGCTTGAGATCCTTGGCAAAGGAGCCCATGCCCTTGTCGGCGCGCCCGCCGAGCAAGACCACCTGGTCGAATCCTCCCTGCGTCCACAGGAGCGGCGTGACCGTGAGGTTAGGGAAGCTCGAGCGTGCCTGCACGCCGTTGGCGCCGTGACAGATCGAACAGTATTGCGAATAGATCTCCCCGCCATGGGCAATGACCTGCGCCGCGGCCGTCGAGGGCGGCGGATTCAGTTGCGGCGGTGTGTACGGTTCGGGTGTGGGTAACACCGTCTTGCCGTCCAGCGCAAAAACCAACATGCGGGCGTGCGTCGGCGCGAAGTAGCCGCCCTGCGCGGCGCCACCGACGCTTGCTGCGATGTATTGTGTCCCGTCCAGCAGGTAGGTAATCGGCGCAGCGTATATCGCCGTCTGCGCGTCGAAGCTCCAGAGCTTCGCGCCGGTTTTCGCATCGTAGGCGGTGAGCACCTTGCCGCCGCCGTTGCCCATGAAAACCAGATTGCCCGCCGTGGCGAGCACGCCGCTCGTCGGCCGCCCGTTGCTGAAAGCCTCGCTTTCCCAGACGACTTTGCGCGCGACCGGGTCCCAGGCCTCGAGCCGCCCGCTGACACCCTGCCGGGCGTAGGGTTGCAGCTTGCTGGGATCCACCCGAGCGCCCATGTTGATGCCCAGACTGAAGCCGGCCGGTGGCTTGCTCCCGGGGGCGGGGCTCGACATGGTGAAATAGGCTTCCCACGCGGGAATGTAGACCAGCCCCGTATCCGGGCTGTAGGCGTTCGGGTGCCAGCTATGGCCCCCCTGCACGCCGGGCGCCAGATCCCACGGCGCATCCTTGTAACGGGCGGCCGGCACGATGTTCGGGCGCCCCGTCTTCAGATCGACGCCGGTGGCCCAATTCACTTCCGTGAACGGATCCGCGCTCAGCAGCTTGCCCGTCTTTGCCTGCAGGACATAGAAGAAGCCGTTCTTCGAGGGCTGCAGGATGACGTGTTGCTTCTTGCCCCCGACCGTCAGATCCGCGGTCATCATCGGACTGACGGCGTCGTAATCCCAGGCATCCCCGGGAGTCTCCTGGTAGTGCCAGACGTACTCGCCCGTGTCGGGATTTACGGCGACGATGCACGCGGAGTAGAGGTCGTCATCGAGGGTCGGCTCACGCGTGCGCTCGTTCCAGGGCGAGCCGTTGCCCGTGCCGAAGTACAGCAGGTCGGTCACCGGATCGTAGACGGCCGCGTCCCATACGGTGCCGCCGCCACCGGAGCTCTTCCACCACTCGCCGCTCCAGGTCTTTGCCGCCTTGGCCAGCGCCTGGCTCTCGAAGCCTTTGGCGGGATCACCGGGGACTGTCCAGAAGCGCCAGGCCTCTTTGCCTGTCTCGGCATCGTAGGCGGCGATCCATCCCCGGACACCGAACTCGCCGCCGGAAGCACCGATGAACACCTTACCCTTCGCGGCACGGGGAGCCATGGTGATGGAGTAGTGCTTCGCCATTTCGCCCAGGCCGAGACTGTCGGGCACGGTGTCGGTCTCCCAGACCTCCTTGCCGGTCCTGGCGTCAATCGCGATCAGGCGGGCATCCAGCGTGCCGATGAAAATCTTGCCGCGCCATGCCGCGATGCCGCGGTTCACCAGGCCCACGTTGAAGCGTATGCGCTCGCCGTGGATCATCGGGTTGTATTTCCAGAGTTGCCGGCCGCTCTTTGCGTCGAAAGCGTAGACCACGTCGCGCGCGGTCGATACATAAATGACGCCGTCGATATAAAGCGGCGAGCCGTGCTGGTCCTGGTTGGTCTCGTAGTCTGCGTACCACTGCAATCCCAACTGGCCCACATTGCCCGAGTTGATTTTCCTGAGCTGACTGAAACGTTGCTCGGAGTAGGTGCCCCCGTAGGTCATCCATTCGCCGGGCTCCCGCGCGGCTTTGTCCAGGCGCTCGGCGGTGACATTGGCGGCGCTACCCGGTGCCGCGGCGAGCACTGTCCGATTCGGGAGGACGCCGGCTGCGATGAGCACGGCGGACGAGAGCAACCCCATTCCCGGGGTGTGGCGACGAATCATTGCGGGAATCCCCTCGGTTCTGGCTGCCCTGTTATTAGCACAAGGCAGCCGGCGGGGGACGATTTCCTCCCCGGATCGCCTGACGGCGACCATAGGGCGGGCGGACAACTGCTGGCGCGGGGGACAGCTGCTACCACGGGCGGACAACTGCTGGCGTGGGCGACAGCTGCTAGCGCGCGATTCCAGCCGAGCACCAGCGGAGCAGCCACGGCGCCCAGGACCGGTGCTGTGAGAATGGCGATCCACACTCCGTTCAACGGAGTGACCGCACCTTGCGGCACATTCCATCGGACGCACGCCACCACCGTGCCGGCCGTTCCCACCCAGAATGCTGCAATCACGGCGAGCCGACGCCAACTCAACGGCCGTCGCGAACCAACGTAGTAAACCAAAGCAACCAGACCGCAGACCTTCAGGACGGCAGCCGTTGGAAGGACGACGTGCAGCAGCTGTCGGCCTGTTCCTGGCGGATGTGGGGAGCGAGCAGGCACAGGCCGCAGATGGCACAGAACGTCCAGGGCAGCACGCTCCTAGAGCGGCCTGTGAGAACCACCCAGATGATACTGCCCGTCGCCGATAGCGTCAGCAATACAACAGCAACGGGCGTAAGAGCGGTCAACTCCGTTGCGCTCCACTGTGCCGCGGCAAACAGCGCGGCGTAGAGCATGAAAGGCTGCACGATCCGGTGAGTGGCGGCGGGTAGAACAAAGAAGTACCTGGGAAACAGCCCTTCGGGGCTGGTCAGATCCGCCTTGGCGTTCAGTCCCGAGCTGATGAACATCACCAGCGGAATCACCAAGGGTGTGAACAGCAGAAATCTCAGTTCCATGGACTGAAACAGCGGCGATTGATCGACGCTCGCGATTTTCGAGCCGATGAGCAGGGTGGCGTAACCAACCGCGCAGCACGCGGTGGCTTCCTGCGCATCGCCGCGGAAGTAGGCGGACCAGCTGCGCCCGTGCCCCTGCCAGTTGAAGAAACCCGCTGTCGGTGGCGGGGCTGCGAGCGGGGCGTCGAATTACAGCACGAGCCGGTGATAGCGCGCCTTGAGGTGCTCCGAGCAGGCGGGCGTCAAGCCACGACAGACACGGCGGTTTGCAGACCGGTGGCGTTGGCGGCTGGACCTGTGCGCGTACGGCAGTTCCCGAGAGTCCTACCGCAAAGCCGCCCACGCGAGTCCGTCGGGCTGCGGACCGACATCGATGTGGTCCACGGGTTTCAAATCGCGCATATCCAGAACCACGACGGCGTTGTCCGACGTGCACGCCACATAAGCCCGCTTGTCATCGGGCGCTACCAGTATTCCGGCACAGCCGGTGCCCACACCCACGCGCTTGATCTCGGTGCGCGCCCGGGCGTCGTAGACGAACAGATTGCCGCTGCGTAGAGTGGAAATGAGCACCCGCTTGCCGTCGTGCGTGAACTTCACGCGGTTGGCGCCGACGGCCTTCGCGTCGAGAACCTGTGCCACCTTCCTGGCGGCGGTGTCAATTACGTAAATCTGACCTGACCCTGAGGAGGCCGTCCAGATCTCCTTGCCATCCGGGGACAGGTCCACACCTTCCGTGCCGCGCTCCGTCGGTACGACAGTCTGGACCCACACCGGAGGTCGCGGGATCGCGTTCGCCCGGCGTGACCACCAGCATGTGAGTCCACGACTGGCCGGTCCCCATGATCCAATCGATTTGCCGGGAGGCGAGGTCGAGCCGTGCGATGGCCATCGCTCCCTGCGCCGTGAACCACAGCTTTCCGGGCGAGACGGCCAGGCCGTGCAGGCCCGTCAGCGCCCCGGTATCGACAGGCTCCAGGGCGCGCTGCCCGACGAGGTCGAGGACATCGATGCGGTGCAAGCTGGAGCCGCCACCCATGTTGGATACGTAAGCCGTCCTGCCGTCATCGCTCGCAATGACCTCGTGCGGGTCGGGGCCGATCGGCATTCTGGCAACGACGCGATCGGTTGCCGGATCGATGATGGCGAGCGTGTGATTGCCCTTGGAGGTGGCCAGCAGCGCATTCCGGGGCGTCACCTCGGCGGCGCGAGCACCGCTTGCCATCGCGAGCACACAGGCGAGCGAGCTGCCCAGGAGCCAGGGGAGTCGGAGCCAAGGCAATCGGAGCCACGGGAGTCGTCTGGACATGGCGAAACCTCCAGCAATGGCACTCGCGTTTAGTCATCCGCACGCCGACAGTCAGGGCGCGTGCAGGACCCCGGCCTCGATGATCCGGAACTCGCCGCTCAGGTGCATCAGGCTCATCAGATACAACATGCCGTCATAGTAGCGCTGCTCGCCGGAGGGGACCGGCATGTCCCACAGCTCCTGCAGGAATGCCGTGGCGGTGTCGCCCGGTGTTGCCGCCAGACTTCCGACCGTGGCCGTCGCGACCATTCCGGGGGAATGACGACTCGACAGGGGTTGGCCGTCCAGGGTGTAACGATCGGGAAAGGTGTGTATTCCCTGACTGAAGAGGAATTTTTGCACCCGATCACTGAGCGTCCGCTCGCGGGAGTCCTTTCCCCACCACGCGTAGTCGACCGACCAGTTGCTCACCGTGCGCCAGCTGTCAGAGGCAAAAGGCACCGGCTGACCGTCACGGAGCAGGGGGGACATATCGAAGTTGTTGCGATCGGGTGCCAGGCCGGTGTCGGGCCCGGTCACCTTGACGAACAGCTCGCGGCTGACCTGCGCCGCCTTGGCCCAGAACGCCCGATCCTCCTGCGGGCCCCACCGCGCCCACAACTCGTAGAAGGCGGGCAGATGATAGGAGGCATCCGTACCCGGCCGGTGGGTCTCGGGGACGAAGCGGATCATCGTATGCGCTTCGTCCACCATCGGCCCGACGGTCACGGGTCCCAGCGGACGTTTGCGCGGGGGCGGCGGCCATGGCCGACCAGCTCTGGCTGCCTCGGCCGCCTGCGCGCGATTGTTCGGGCTCGGCCAGGGGTGATCCGGCTCGACGAACGGCGGGTCCTGCGGATGAATGCGAAAGGGCGGCGTGCCGGTCAACAGCGGATGATGGCGCATGCCCCGCAGGATCCTGTCGGCCTGGGCTTGATAGTCGTAGATGCCCCGGCCGTTACCCCAGCGATGCGCTGCGAAATACAGCGCCATCACGTAGTACTCCTCGCCGTCCGGAGCGGCGCCCGTGGAGCGCGGCGTCCCATCGGTGTTCATTGACCAGGCGAAATAGCCGACCGAGGGATCCTTGGGGTCGGTGATGAGCATGTAGGTTTGTGACCAGTTCCAGAGCGCATCGAACTCGCGTTTCCTGTCGAGCTGGACCGCGATCATCATCCCGTAGCTCATTCCCTCCGTGCGCGCATCGTTGTTAGCCCAATCTGTGATGTAGGCCAACGGGCCGTTGGCGTTCGCGCCGGTCTCGAAGTACAGCCGCTGCTCCTGCCCATCGCCGTGGAAGAGCTGTTGGAACGCCTGGTCCACCTTGGCCCGAGTCTCACCGGGGGTACGGCCAAGACGCTCTACGAAGAGGTTGTGGTAGCGGTGCGTGACGTACGCTGCGGCCGCGTGGCTGGCAGGGTAGCCCGTGTCGGAGGGCGGGGCGATCGGTGCTGCGATGGTCAGCGGGCAGGCCGCGATGAGAGCGGCCAGGATGGGCACGTACCGGCGCACAATTTTTCTTGCGGCGTTGAATGCACTGATGAGTCTGCCACAGATCGACGCGCGAACGGCCGATCTCAGGGTCGTGTTCGATGGCCAGGTGCGTATGCGGAACCCCGCTCGCAGCCAGGCTTTGCCGCTCGCGGCCGCCCGGTCCCATGACGACCCGCCGCCTCGCCCGGCTGCGGAATCGTCAAGCTGACGAGCCACGGGCGAAGCGCGCCGCCACTGGCAAATCCACCCGTTGAATCATCTACTTACCCCGACAAGGAACGCCGTATATTCTTGAGGATTCTTGGGTTTGCGGGCAGGGGAAATGGACACGGTCTTGCAATACATTAGTGGGTAGCTTCGGGCGGTTGCACAATACGGCAGGCAACCGGGTGGAGGGGGAATGAGCAGGCGCGGATTATCGTTCAATGGCTCGCTGATGCGGGCCGGTGCTGGCGTGCCCCTGATCTGGCTCGCCTTCGCGGCCGGGGCTTCTGCGGGCACCGCGCCGCCGGGCCAGCAGTCCTCGCCTCCAACCCCGCAGGCACAACAGGCCGCACAAGGGCAGGCCGCGCAGGGACAGCAGTCGGCCAAGCCCGCCCCCGACCAGCCGCTCGACCACCTCGTCAACACCTACTGCGTCAAGTGCCACAACACCACGGACTGGGCCGGTGACGTGGCCATGGACACCATGGATCTGGCCCACACCGGCGACGATGCCCAGGTCTGGGAAAAAGCCATCGCCAAGCTGACAGGGCGACTGATGCCGCCCGCCGGGCAGAAGCAGCCCGGGCAGGCCGATGTCGATGCCGCCCTCGATTATCTGAAGACCTCGCTGGATGCCTCCGCTCAGGACAAGGGAGTCGGGCACGTGGCCCTCGAGCGGCTCAGCCGCAATGAATTCGCCGCTTCGGTGAAGGGCCTGCTCGGAGTGGATGTCGATCCCAAGCAGATCCTGCCGACCGAGATCGAAGTCGATGGCTTCAGCAATGTCGCGGGCGCCTTGAATGTCTCGCCGACTTTCATGGAACAGTACCTGTCCGCGGCACGCAAGGTGGCGCAGCTGGCAGTCGGCCAGCCTGTGCCGAAGATGGAAAGCGTTTTCTATGGCGGCGGCGGTGGTGGCGGCGGACAGGCCGGTCCTGGTTCCCCCACGCAGCGCATGCACAAGGACGGATACCCGTTGGGTACTCGCGGGGGCGTGAGCTTCACGCACGTGTTTCCCGCCGACGGTGAGTACCATTTCAACTTCATTGACGGCGACAGCATCGACGCCGGCCTGTACCCCAATGGCATGGAGACCGAGGCCACCGTCGTCTATCTGGTCGACGACAAGGAAGTTGCGCGCCGCGAGATCGGTGGACCCGCGGACCTGGCCGCGGCCGACCGCGACGCTGCCAAGGGTCGCGCGGCCCTGATCGCCCGGCTCTCGAACATCCCTGTGCAGGTCACGGCGGGCGAGCACAGGGTGACCGTGACCTTCATCGATCGCTCGTGGGCGGAGAGCAATGACCTGACCGGCAGCGGCAAGGTCTTCGGCATGCCGCTCATCCGCGATGGCATCCAGGTCGTGGGACCGTACCAGCCACATGGCCTCTCTCTGAGCGCGAGCCGCGCCAAGATTTTTGTCTGTGAGCCGCAGCAACAGAGCGATGAGCGACCGTGCGCCGAAAAAATCGCGCGTCATCTTGCCACCCATGCCTTCCGCCGCCCGGCGACTGACAACGACGTGAAGTGGCTGATGAAGTTCTACGATGCCGGCCGCAAGCTGCCCGGTGGCTTCGACTCCGGGGTGACCGAGCTCATCACGGCGATCCTCTCCAGCCCCGACTTCCTGTACCGCTCGATCTCCACTTCAGGCGAGGCGGGCGTCGCGCGGCCGCTGGATGACCTGGAGCTGGCCTCGCGGCTGTCCTTCTTCCTGTGGGATCAGGGTCCGGATGACCAGCTGCTCACGCTGGCCAACAACCACCAGCTTTCCGATCCGAAGGTCATGGATGCCCAGGTCGATCGCATGCTGAAGGATCCGCGTGCGCAGTCGCTGGTCACGGATTTCGCCTTCTCCTGGCTGAACTTCGGCACGCTCAACCAGATCGAGCCGCTCGACAAGGCCTTTACCGCCGAGATGCGGACGAATTTCGAGACCGAGGCGCGGCTGTTCCTCTCCAGCGTGTTGCTGGGCAATCGGGATGTCAACGAGCTGCTCACGGCGAACTACACGTTCGTCAACGACTCCCTCGCGCGGCAATACGGCATCCGGGGCGTTCACGGGCCCCAGTTCCGGAAAGTGACGCTGACGGATGAGAATCGCTGGGGGATCCTCGGCAAGGGCGCCTTCCAGCTGCGCACCTCCTACTCCGATCGGACTTCGCCGGTGCTGCGTGGTGAATACGTGCTCGACCGCCTCGAAGGCACACCGCCGACGCCACCACCGCCGAACGTCGTGACCGATCTGTCCTTCCACGAGGGTCAGCCACCTACCACGGTACGCCAGCGCCTCGAGGCCCATCGCGCCAATCCGAAGTGCAGCTCCTGCCACGGCCTGATCGATCCGCTGGGCCTCGCGCTGGAGAACTTCGATCTGACGGGTCAGTGGCGCACGGTCGATCCCGTCACGAAGGTGTCCATCGACGCTACCGCACAGCTCTCCAGCGGCCTCGTTCTGCGCAATCCTTCGGACCTGCGGCACTACCTGACACGCAAGCCGGATCTGTTCCCGACGACCGTGACCAAGCGCCTGATGATGTACGCGCTCAATCGCGAGCTCGAGTACTACGACATGCCCCAGGTCCGGAAGATCGTCCGTGATGCGGCCGCCCGCAACTACACGACCGAGGCGCTGATCATCGGCATAGTCAACAGCGATTCCTTCCGGCGCCAGGGACCGGATGAGAAACCCAAGCAGGGCCCCGAGGCCGCGCATCCGCTCAAGACGGCGTCCAATAGCGGCAGCCCGGCTGCGCAGCAGCGACAGGAGTGACAGGCGATGGCGATCTTTCTGACCAAGAAGCATCTGTCCCGGCGTACGTTCCTGCGGGGTGGGAGCGTGGCACTGGCTCTGCCTTTCCTGGACGCGATGGTACCGGCGGCCACGGCGCTCGCCGACACGGCGGCTGCCCCCAAGACGCGCGCGGGATTCTTCTACATCCCGCACGGCGCGATCATGAACAACACGGTGCACGGCAAGGAGGTCGACGAGTGGAGCTCCACCGGCAAGGGCAGTGACTTCAAGCTGGGCAAGACGCTGGCCTCGCTCGAGCCAGTGAAGAACTATGTCACGACGTTCGACAACCTCGAGAATCTCGCCGCGGCCGGCTCGGTGCACACACTGAACCCTGCGACCTGGCTGTCCTGCGTGCATCCCGACACGGCAGCCAAGGGCGCGAGCATGTCGATCACCCTGGATCAGGTGATCGCGCAGCACCTTGGCCAGAAGACCGCGCTGCCTTCCCTGGAGATCTGCTCGGAAACCACCATTCAGGTCGCCGCCTGCGGCGGTGCCGGCTGTTACTACGCCTCAACGACGTCCTATGCCGGTCCCAACTCGCCGCTGCCGATGGAATACAACCCGCGCAAGGTGTTCATCCAGCTCATGGGCGAGGGTGACACCGCAGCCGAGCGTGCCGCGTTGCTGCAGGAGAACACCAGCATCCTCGACATGATCAAGGACCGGGCGAAGGCGCTGAACGGTGAGCTTGGCCCGGGCGATCGGGCGAAGCTCGAACAGTACCTGGATACCGTTCGCGAGCTCGAGCGGCGCGTGACCGTGGCAAGCACACGCAACCTGACGGGCATCACCGTTCCGAACGCGCCCGTGGGCGAGCTCGACGACTTCGATAAGCAGGTCAGGCTGATGTTCGACCTGCTGGCGCTCGCCTACCAGGCCGATCTCACGCGCATTGCCTCTTACGTGATGGTCTCCGAAGGCACCAACCGCACCTACAACTTCGTCGGCGTGCCCGATTCCTTCCACCCGGTGAGCCACCACTCCAACGACAAGGAGCGCATTCGC
>CAZLYG010000077.1:0-14382 GCA_964563075.1 uncultured Steroidobacteraceae bacterium
CCCGACTCAAAAAAGGCGCGTATTGTGATGACGGGGGAATTTCGTGTCAATTCAGGGGCCTGGAAGACGTCACGGGTCGCGACGGCAACCCCCGGGTGCACCACCACGAACCACTTCTCAGGCAGCTCTACAGGGGTGAGCCGCTCCCCTACCCCCTCCGCCCAAGCTGATGATCCGCGGACGAAAACCGGCACATCCGCCCCCAGCGGCAGCCCCAGCGCGGCCAGCTCATCGAGGCTCAGCCTGCACCCCCACAGCCGGTTGAGCGCCAGCAGCGTCGTGGCAGCGTCCGAGCTCCCTCCCCCCAGCCCGCCCCCCTGAGGAATCTTCTTGAACACCCGCAGGGTGGCACCCAGGTGGGTGCCCGTGCGCGCCTGGAGGGACCGCGCGGCTCGAACCACCAGGTCATCTTCAGGGGCCACGTCGGCGGGCCCCAGAGGCCGCTCGATCCGCCCGTCTTCCCGAACTATGACGGAAACACGGTCGCATAGATCGATGAGTTGAAAGACCGTCTGCAGCTCGTGGTAGCCATTGGGCCTGCGGCCCACGATGTGCAGGAACAGATTCAGTTTGGCCGGCGCGGGCCAGTGCGTCTCAGCTGCCTGTCCGGGCGTCGCCGCGATCACGAGCTCCAGCCGTCCACGATGAGCCGAACGCGCACCCCGGCACGCTGCAGCGTGACGCGCGAAGGCAGCCACTCGCCGCCGACCAACGTATACGCGCCGTAGTCCACCTGCCACCCATCCTGCTGCAGACTCGCGAGCCGCTGCTGATTGTCCAACGTCTCTTTCGCCGGAGACGTCGGATCCGGCACCCCCAGCACCCAGAATCGCAGGCTGGCGATCGGAGGATCAAAGCCCAGGCGGGTGGCCAGCTCCGACCGCGCTGCCTGATCGTCGAGGTGCTCACCGCGGGAGGTTTCGACCGAGAGAGACGAGCCGTCGGCGGTGATCTGCACTCCGCCCGCACCCAGCGGACTGTCGAGCGCCACGTTCGAACGTGTGCCCGTCTGTCTCCACAGCAATCGCGCGTTGAACCCTTCGCTACCCGCAGCGACGGCCACTCTGCCCTTCAGATCGAAGTGCTCGCGGGCCTGCAGCTTCGGGCGTCGCACATCCCACGTTTGCACGCCGGGAGCAGGTTGCTCCCGAACCGTCGCACAAGCGCCAAGCAGCGCGACGATGCACAGGACTGCCAGCCTTCGCGGCCACCTCACCGCGCCTCACGTCGGCCCTGCGACGCTCCCGGCTGCTGCTGTGGGGTGGATGGTTGCTGTGTGCTCGGCGGGTTGGAATGCGAATCCTTCGTGCTCGTGTCCGGAATGAAGCGGGTCAGGGTTGCTCGCAAGGGCTCCGAAGTGGGATCGCGCGCCAGCGCCGCCGACCAGATCCGGCGCGCTTCCTGATGTGCACCGCTCACCCACACCACCTCCCCCCAATGGGCACCGATCTCCGAGTCATGTTGGATCGAGTAGGCTCGTGAGAGCATCGGTACCGCATCCTTGGCGTCGCCCTCCCGGTACTTCACCCAGCCGAGACTGTCCAGTATGGCCGGACTGTCAGGTGACACCGCGAGCGCCCGCTCGATCAGACCCTCGGCCCTGGGCAGCTCCAGGTTGTGATCGGCAAGGGTGTAACCGAGCGCGTTGGTGAGAATGGGATCGTCCGGCCGCTGCTGCAACAGTTTCTCCAGCACGGCGACAGAGTCATGCACCCGCCCCGCGCGCTCGAGAATTACCGCCTTGTCATATTCGATGGAAGGATTGTTCGGGTGCCTGTCCAGTGCCGCGCCGAGCAGGCTCAACCCCGTATCCGCCTCTCCGTGGTCCGCCAGCAGACGTGCCTTCGTCAGTGTCAGATCGAACTCGCTGCTCGGATGCGCCGCCGCGTAGTCATCGAGTATCGCCAGGGCACCCGCGCGATCGTTGCGCGCCATCAGCAGCGCGGCTGCCCGCGAACGGGCCTGCAAGGCCACGGAGGAGTCCGCCAGCTTGCGATAGCCTGCGAGCGCGACGTCGGAGTCGCCATCACGAGCGGCAATGTCGGCGAGATAGAGCAGCGACGAATCACCCGCTTCGCCGTCGTCGGAGACAAGATCGGAGAAGCGTTGCTCGGCTTCCGCCAGGTCGCCGGAGTCGTACGCCAGCAGTGCCAGGCGGCGATCGATCTCCGCCTTGGGTGCGCTGGTGTTACGCAGTCTCTCCAGTTCCTGGTGCGCTTCCTCGACGCGATCCAGGTCGGTGAGAATCTGCGCAACCTCGAACGCGCCTTCGGCCGGATTGAGATTCGCCGCCTCGTGCGCAGTGGCAATCGCGTCGGCAGGGTCGCCGCGCAGGACGTAAGCGCGCGCGAGCACGCGCTTTGCCTCAAAGCTCTTCGGGTCTTGCTGAAATGCTTCCTCGGCGTAGTGCTGCGCTCGCTTGGAATCGAATGAGTCGAGCGCCAGCTCACCCAGCAGAGACAAAGTCAGCGGCGAGGGACTCTCGGTTTCCAGCCCGCTCATCGCCGCGAGCACCGCGGAAGCATCGGCGTGCTGCAGGAGCAAGGCGGCCAGCGCCGCAAACCCGGTGTCCTGCGTGCTGCCGGCCATGGGTTTCTCGTGCGCGAATTCGATGACTGCCGCGCGGGCCTCCGTCACTTTATAGAGCTTGAGCGCGACTGCCGCGTACATGGCGGTGGCTTCCCGATCTGCCGGAGCCAGCCTCCGCCAACGATTGACCGACTGCCACGCGGCCGGCAGATGCTCACAACTCAGTGACACCTCGCTGGCTCTGCGGGCCAGGGAGACGTCCGTCGAGGCTTCCGTGGCCTTGGCGTAGCTCTCCGCGGCACTCTTGCAGTCGCCGCGCTTCAGGGCGATTTCGGCGAGCACGGTGGCGGCCGAGGCCTGCGGTTCGGGAGCGCCCTTGGGGGCGGGCGCCGAGGAACACCCTGGCAGCAGGACTGCCAGAGCCGGGACGATCCAGGCCGCAAAGGGCCGCAGAGAGGTCGTTTTGATGGGGCTCACGTGAGGTATGGTACGGCTCCTGCCGCATCCGCGCATTTCGTGCCTTGTCACCAGCCGCGGCGATCCCGGAAAATCGCGCGCTCCTCAAGCAAGCCCAATCATGAAGGAATCCATACGCCAGCGCCTGGAGAAGATGACCGACCGATTCGAAGAGGTCGGCCGGCTGCTTGCGACCGCGGAAGTCTCCGGAAGTTCACAGCAATTCAGGGACCTGTCCGTAGAGTACGCCCGTCTGCAGCCCCTGGCGGAGCGTTTTCAGGGCTACCACGATCTGGAGCGCGATCGGGCCACTGCGCGCGAGATGCTCGCCGATCCGGATGCGGGCATGCGGAGCCTGGGCGCTGAGGAGCTTTCCCGGGTCGAGAGTGCGATTGCCGCCGAGGAGAGCGAGCTGCGCAAGCTGCTCATCCCCAAGGACCCGCGAGATGAGAAGAACCTGTTTCTGGAGATCCGGGCCGGCACCGGCGGCGACGAGGCTGCCCTCTTTGCAGGGGACCTGTTGCGCATGTATGCCCGCTACGCCGAGGCCCGGGGGTTCACCGTCGAGGTCCTCAACGAAAGCCCCGGTGAGCACGGAGGGTACAAGGAAGTCATCACGCGCATCGCCGGCCGGGGTGCCTTCTCGCGGCTGAAGTTCGAGTCGGGCACGCACCGCGTTCAGCGCGTACCCGCTACCGAGGCACAGGGCCGCATTCACACCTCCGCGGTCACCGTCGCTATCCTGCCCGAGCAGGACGAGATCGAGGAGATCGAGCTGAACCCGGCCGACCTGCGCATCGACACGTTCCGCTCCTCAGGCGCCGGCGGCCAGCACGTCAACAAGACCGACTCGGCCATCCGTATCACGCATCTGCCCTCGGGAATCGTCGTCGAATGCCAGGATGAGCGCTCGCAGCACAAGAATCGCTCCCGCGCGATGGCCCTGCTGAAGGCACGCCTTCTCGCGGCGGAGCAGGAGAAGCAGCAGAGCGCCCAGGCCCAGTCGCGCCGCCTGCAAGTGGGGAGCGGGGATCGATCCGAGCGGATCCGGACGTACAACTTCCCCCAGGGCCGGGTCACCGACCACCGCATCAATCTCACGCTCTACAAGCTCGCGCAGATCATGGATGGGGCGCTCGATGAGCTGCTGGATGCCCTGCAGCAGGAGCACCAGGCAGAGCTGCTGGCCGCCGAGGAATGACAACAAGGACGCCGGAGCTCGTCGCAGACAGTGTCACCGGCGTCGAAGTTGTGCTGCCGATCGCCGGTCCGGGCGCACGCTCATTCGCGTTTCTGATCGACTGGGCGATCCGCTCGATACTCGCCGTGGCCTGGTTCGTCGTGAGCGCCCTCGCCCACAACGCTCGCTGGAGCCTCGCACAGCCCCTCGTTCCGGATGCCGCCTGGTTCGTCTTCGTCCTGGCGCCGACCGCCGCGATCTTTCTTCTGTACCACCCGGTCCTGGAAATCTCGATGCATGGACGCACTCCCGGCAAACGGTTCGCAGGTGTGCGGATCGTGGCGCGCACGGGCGCATCGCCGGCAGTCGGGGCGCTTCTCACCCGCAACGCATTTCGGATCATCGATAGCTTTCCGCTCGTGTACGGGGTCGGGCTCATGGTCACGATGCTGACGCGGCAACACAGACGCGTCGGGGACTTTGCGGCGGGGACGGTGCTTGTGTACGAACCGGGGACGGCGCTCCTCACGGAGCCTCGCGCAGCCTGGGGGAAGGCGACCGCGAGGGCGCGCCGCCTGGCTGAGCGCCGTGCCGAGGACATTGGCGACGCAGCGCAACTTGCGGACGACTACCAACTGTTGGCTCACGAGCTCGCCGCAGCGCGGCGCCGGATGCCAGGCTCGCCGCCTCATGAATACCTCGAAGCGGCGTACGCCCAGGCACATGCCACGCTTCACAAGCCAGGATGGAACCTCGGCTACGACTTGCTCAATCTGTTCGGCAGGGAGATTCCGGATGTCGTTCGCCGCCTGCGGCCGTATATCATCTGGTCGGCCGTTCTCTTCCTTCTGACGATCGCCGCCGGCTATGGGCTGGTACGTGCGTACCCCGGCCTCATCGCCCTGTTTGCCTCGCCGGAACTGATTGCTTCGGTGAAGAGAGGGCAGCTCTGGACCGAAGGCTTACTCAACGTCGTGCCGTCCTCGGTCCTCTCACTGCAGATCCTCGCCAACAACGTCGTCGTGAGCCTGGTCGCCTGGTGCGCCGGATTCCTGTTCGGCCTCGGCACGTTCTACATCCTGGGCCTGAACGGCATGATGCTGGGCGCCGTGTTTGCCTTCTCCGGGCTGCACGGACTGGGGGGCAGCCTGTTCCGGTTCATCGTGCCGCACGGTCCGGTGGAGATATCCGTGATGTGCCTGTCGGGTGCCGCCGGCGCCACCGTCGGCGAAGCTCTGATCAGACCGGCGCACGGCACGCGCACGGAGTCTTTCCGCGCCGCTGCCCTGGAATCCGGCAAGCTGCTGAGCGCCTGCCTGCTGCTGCTGGTCGGATCGGGGCTGATCGAAGGCTACATATCGCCGGATCCCGCTGTCCCGCTGTGGGCGCGGATCGCCATCGGGGTCGGCTACTGGTGTGTGATGATCGCCCTGCTGCGCGGCTGGCCGTTCAGATTCTTCGCGTCCGGCGCAGCGCTTCGTACTGTGCGATGACGCTTTGCTCGAGCAACTCCTCGCGAACACAGACCACCGGGGCTCCGAGTCGTCGCAGGAGAGCTCTATGGGAGTCGGCGCGTGCCTCGTGCTCCTGGGCCGCCAATGCAACCCACGGATCGAGCCAATCGCGAGCTTCCTGCCGCGCCAGAGCGCTGATCTGCGTATTTTGAACACCCGCGACTACGACCAGATGAGGTGGCGAGAGCAGCCGCACTCCTCTTATGAGGGAGTTCGCGACGGCGGCGGCGTCGAATCCTGTGAGCAACACCACCAGTCCGCGATGCTTCAGCATCCGGCGCGCGCGAACCGCCGCGGCGGTCAGGTCCGATTCAGCCGGGCTCAGTGACACACTCTCGAGTGCACGGCGCACCCGAACGACAGCCGGAAGGCCCCGGTCCGGCATGCAAACCGCCAGCGGACGATCGGAGAACACGAGCAGCCCGATGCGGTCATCATTCGGGACCACCACTTCGGCAAAGCGCGCTGCAATGTTTGCATACAGACCGAACCGGTCGAGGTGACCGGCACGGACACGGCTGAGTCTGCCTGCATCCAGCATGACCAGCACGTCGAGGTGCTGGTCTTCACTGAATTCCCGTGACACGAGAGTGCGAGTGCGCGCGGTCGCTTTCCAGTCAATCCGCGCGAGAGGATCGCCATGTACGTAATCGCGTAGTTGATGCAGCTCTGAACCCGCACCGACGGTGCGCCGCGGGCGAGTGCCTGCAGGGTTTCCGCGTGGACTCACATGAACGATGCGCAGCGTATCCGGCGCAATCGTGACCTCGGCTGAAGGATGCAGACTCAATGGCCACCATGCCATCCCGAGAGGCCCCAGCAACCGGCCCGGCATGACCGGCCATGCCTGCCGTCCCAACTGCACGGGAAGCAACGTAACACGGTCGCGTCCGGTTCTGTGCGGAGGTGCGATCAGTTTGCGAGGCTGCTCCAGCGGCTCGAACCCGGCCGGCAACAGCGGAACAAACTCGACGACGGCGGAGCGGTCGCTGTGCAGAGCGAAGCTCACCGGGAGTGGCCGCCCCAGATACCCTCGCGAGGACACCTCGACGCCCAGACTGATCGGAGACCTGCGAACGCGCAGCGCCTCGAACGCAATGCCAACCAACAGCAGGATCGCGGGAATGTGCCACCATCGCGACAGCGTGGGATCGTGCGACCAGAGACCGGCAATCGCCATCGCGGCGGTGACGGTAATCAGGACGTACGCTCGCTGCGCCAGATGCATGACGCGTCAGCGTGGCACTGGGGTGTCTGCAAGGAGGCTGCGAACAACATCCACGTCGCTGATCCCCTCGAGAGAAGCTTCCGGCGTCAACACGAGCCGGTGCGCCATGACCCAGGGTGCGACCTCTTTGACGTCATCAGGTGTCGCGAATTCCGCGCCGCGCAGCCCGGAAACGATGCGGGCAGATTTCACGAGCGCCAGAGCGCCACGGGTGGACAATCCCAGGGACAGGTGCGTCTGCTCACGTGAGGCGTTCGCAAGATCGAGAACATACGCGGTGAGCGCATCGGCGACGTGGATCCGCTCGGCCTCTGCGCGAGCCTCCTCGAGGAGCGAGCGCTCCAGGGCATTCACCTCCTCCAGTGTGGTCTGCACTGCCGTCAGCATTCCGCCGTAGCGCGCGAGAATGTTCGCCTCCGCGGCGCGCTCGGGGTAATCCATGTCGATGCGGAGCATGAAGCGGTCGAGCTGCGACTCCGGCAGAGGATACGTGCCCTCGAACTCCCGCGGGTTCTGTGTGGCGAGCACCAGAAACTCCGGTGGCAGCGTAAACACGTGCCGGTCGACACTCACCTGGCGCTCCTCCATCGCCTCCAGGAGCGCCGCTTGTGTTTTGGGGCCCGCCCGATTGATCTCATCGACCAGGACCACATCGGCGAATAAAGGCCCGGGACGAAAGACGAAGGCCCGCGAGGTCTCGTCGAAGACATGCACGCCGATGATGTCGCTCGGCATGAGATCCGGCGTGCCCTGGATGCGCTTGAATTCCCCGCCCAGCGCGCGGGCCAGAGTTTTTGCCAGCAGTGTCTTGCCGAGACCCGGCACTCCCTGCACCAATACGTGCCCGCGCGCCACCAGCGCGACGACAAGCGCACGGATCGATGACTGTGCACCCACGACGACACGGCTGAGCTCCTTTGCGAGCAGCCCTTCGAGCCTTTGGATGGAGGAGCTCACAGGGCCAGCTCGATGCGCGCGATGAGGTTGTGCAAAGCCGGCAATGGTACGCGCCGGGAGGCGCATGCGGCGTCATACCATCCCCGTAGCTGTTGGATGTCTGCGGAGGTGACTTGCGAATGGCGCTCGAGATACTCCCAGGGCATTCCATCCTTCCCTCGTGCACGCGGCACCTGACTATACAACCTCTGGAGGAATAGCTCGAAAATACGCCTGGCCGCGGCATCGGGTCGCACGACACGGGAGAAGAATCCTCCCGTCGCCCGAACGAGCTCAGCCTCACGTGGCAGCGCGCGCCTGGCGGCTTGAGAGCCCTGCGCGGACAGCGGCGTCGAGCCGAGCACCCAGGATAACCACAGGGCAGCCAGAATCCCGAGGGTGATGTACAAGCGCCGGTCCCGGTAGAACTTCGCTGGATCGTAGGTTGCGCTCAGACCCTGATGAACGTCATCGAAGAGAACGGTTCCGCCGCGGCCGAGGTGGGCGCCGACCATATTCGCAAGCAAAAGCGCGTTATCGGCGAGCCCGAGCGCACGATTGGTAAAAATCGAGCCGCACGCGCTCACCACGACCTGACCTTTGCCGATTGCACGCGCCCACAACACTGCGGCACCCGTCTTGCGCTCATGCGCAAGCGTCAGCACGAACCCATCATTCGGTATCCCCACGGTCCAGTCTTCCCGTGGAAAGTCCGATAGGGCAACCACTTCACGCACCCCCGAGAAATAGGCGTGCGGACGATTCGGCGCGAGCTGCGCGAGCTGCGGCTCGATGAACTCCTTGTCAGCGAGGAGGCCCCTGGCGGTCCCGGGACGACTCGCCTGGAACTGCAACCCGGTCAACAGATTCAGATCGTTCGCCACCTGCTCGCCGTAAGCGTGCGCCCAGTCGGGCTGATCCGACAGTGCGGCCAGCACCAGCAGCGTGTTTCCCGCGCGCACCCATCGGTCCAGTGTTCGATACTCGTCGGATGCGAAAGCCGCAGTCACCGGCAGTGTCACAATGATCACGTTGCCGGTCGGCGTCAGATCGGATCGACTCGCCAGGCTGGCGAGACTCTCCTGCAGCGACACGGTGTGCCCTGCGCCCAACCAGTGCGCGGCAGCGAAATATCCATTCCCGCCGCGCTCCTCCGAGGTTGGCCGGGGCACTTCGCGACCAATGCCGAAGCCGCGCTCGCTGCTCACGAACATCGTGAGGAACAGAACGAGCGCGCCAGTGGCCGCCGCCAACATGACGAGTCTCTCCTTCATGCGCACAGATGCTCCAGGAGTCGCCGGCCGCGCTCGACGACGGCTTCGAGGCTTGCCGCTGGAAGCGGCTCGCCGGAGAAACGCACTCGCTCCGCCGCAAGCGCTACATCCGCCAGCAGGGACCGGTCCTCAGCTCGCACCGATCGCACCGCCTGCAGCAGCTCCCGCACGGTAAGTCCCGACGCGTGGGGTAGACGGTGCAGCTCGATCAGCCGGGCAGAGATCAGCTCGAGGAGCACCCGCGGCCGCTCCGGCGGCGAGACGCTGTGAATGACGCTCCAATCGGACGTGGCCCGGGCGGCCTGGGTGCGCGGCTCCCCAGCGTTTCGCTGGCGACGTGGGGCAAATGCACCCGCGACGCGCAGCTCATTCACGATCACCGCCATGGCCATGGCGACAACAGCGGCCAGGCCCGCATAGCAGATGAGATCGATCACGGCCTGCGAGGGGGACAGGCGCGGGACACTCCACTGAGCGCTGGCGGGATCACGCCGTTCCAGCGCCTCGCGCAGCCACCTCGTGAAGCGTGCCCAGATGCCTGTATTCGTCGGCTCCAAGGGCCCCAGCTCGGCCAGAATCGCCTTCAGAGCGGCCCGGTCCGGCGGCCTCACTGGAGCACGCAGCGAGCGCTGGTAGGCGATCGAGTGACGCAGCTCCCTGAGACCGGCCGCGGAAAGATCGCTGTCCGGCGCGCTCCAGCCCGCAGGCAGCCATGCCGCCGAATCGCTCTCCTGCAGCCGCCGGATCAGGTCCGGACATCGTGCGACCATCTCTTCATAGCCGCTTTGCGGGCTCAGACGTTGCAGGCAGGCGTCGATGGCCGCGAGCCCGTCTTGTCCAAACGCGCCAGGCGCGGCGGCTGCGGCGACCAGTATCGACGCGCAGACGGCGACCACGCGCATCGCTCAGCTCACCCGCTCGCCCGGGACATCCGGACGCGTCGCACTGCTCGGGTCGTGCAACGCCACTGCAGCCTCGTCAGCGGGCGCGTCATTCGCCTTCCGCTCGCTGGCCGCCCGAGTGGCGAAGCGGACCTGCAAATCGCCATACGCTGCCAAACCCAGCGCACATAGGAAGGGCGACGTGATGGCACCGAGCGCAATCACGACAACCGGCGCGGCGGAAGTCACCAGGGTCACATCACCCGTGCCGGCGAACTGCAGAACGACGGCTACCAGCATGTAGACGATAATGTCGAACACCAGCAGCATCGACAGGCCCACGCAGAAAATCGTGAGTACGCGCCACGCGTTACCGCGGATCAGCTGCCGACTTTCAGAGAACGCGTCGAGCGGGCCGCGATGCTCGAACAGGATGACCTGCCACACAAATGGGAACGCCAGCGTCACGTAGAGTCCCGGGATCACCAGCAGTACGAGCCCGACGCCGCACAGCAGCAGGCCCACGAGGAGTGACAGGATCATGGAGGGCAGTGCACGCGCCGCTTTCAACGCCTCCGCCGCCGCAGTAGTGTCCCGGAGCTCGAGCACCGCCTTCTGGCGCAGGATGACCGCACTCCACAGGACAATGCTGGCCAGCACACCCAGGCCGAAGAACAGCCACGAGCCGAAGTCCTGGGACCCGAGGGCTCTGCCCGTCAACAGGTCATAGATGCTCTTGAGCTGGCTCGTCACCATGGCCAGCAGGCCAAAGGGAAGGCACTTGAGGAGGGTCACCTTGAAGATGACGAATGCCGAGTCGAGTACTTCGCCAATCGCCTGCGGGCGCTGAGGTGGATACAAAACGGATGCCATCCGCGAATATTACAGGTATGACCGCGCAACTCACGGCTGGGGCGCTCCTGGCACAAGGCATCCGACGCTTATCCGAGGCACTTGCCTCCACCGAGCTGCCCGGCCCCACGCTCGATGCGCAGTTGCTGCTGGCGCACGCATTGGGAATGAGCCGCACCCGTGCAATGACGCATCTGGAGCGCATCCCCGACAGCGCCGAGGCACAGCGTTACGCCGGGCTGATAGAGCGACGGGCCGCTGGTGAGCCGCTCGCCTATATCATCGGGGTCAAGGAATTCTGGTCTTTGCCGCTCAAAGTAGGGCCCGAAGTGCTGGTTCCGCGGCCGGAGACCGAGCTCCTCGTGGAGCGAGCGCTCGCGCTGCGCCCGCAATCCACCGGGAGGATCGCGGATCTGGGTACGGGCTCAGGCGCCATCGCACTCGCCCTGGCGCGCGAAAGACCCGGCTGGTCAGTCGTAGCTACGGATGTCTCCAGCGCTGCACTGGCTACGGCCAAGGCCAATGCCGCCGCGCTCGACCTTCTCCGGGTCGAGTTCCTGCACGGTGACTGGTTCGAGCCGCTGCGCGAGCGGGTATTCGAGCTCATCGTGAGCAACCCGCCCTATGTGGCCGATGGTGATCCCGCGATGCAGGATCCGGCGCTTCGACACGAGCCCCGCATCGCACTCACGCCGCCAGGTGGCGACCCCTATGCGTGCCTGCGGGAGATCATCAGTCATGCCCGCGCGCACCTCGAGCGGGACGGCTGGCTCCTGCTGGAGCACGGCGCCGATCAGGCGTCGCAGGTCGCACGTGAGCTTGTAGGCCGGGGCTTCCGTTCTGTACGCTCACACCGCGATCTAGCCGGACACGAGCGCGTCACTGAAGCTCAGCGGACGTAGAAAGGTGACCCATGGTCAGATTTGAAACTACACACGGCGCCTTCACCATCGAGCTCTTCCCGAAGGAGGCTCCCGTCAGCGTGGAGAACTTCCTCAAGTACGTCGATGACGGGCATTTCGATGGCACCCTGTTTCACCGCATCGTGCCGGGGTTCGTGATCCAGGGCGGCGGCCTCACCGCAGACTTCAAGAACAAGAAAACGCGTGCGCCCATTGCGAACGAGGCCAAGAACGGCCTGAAGAACAAGCGCGGCTGGCTGTCGATGGCCCGCACCAGCGACGTCAACAGCGCCACTTCCCAGTTCTTCGTCAACCTCTCTGACAACGACTTCCTCGACCACGGTACTCGCGACTATGGCTATGCGGTATTCGGGCGGGTCACGGAAGGTATGGAGACGGTCGACAAGATAGCGAAGGTCCGCACGGGTCGACGCGAGGGCTACACGGACGCGCCGATGGAGGATGTGCTGGTCGTATCGGCGCGGCGAGTAGATAAGGCGTAACCTGCACGCGCAGATGCGGCCCGCGTCGAGTCGCACACAACGTGGCAGCATCCTGGGCAAGCTGCTGAAATGGATTGCCTTCGCGATATTCGTCTGGGTCGGTGTAACCGCGACGGCTGTCCTGCTCCTGCGTTGGATCAATCCCGTAACCAGCGCCGTCATGCTGAGCGCAAGCGTGCAAGCCACGCTGGCGCACGACGCGGGCTACCACACCGATTACCGCTGGGTCAGCCTCGAGCGGATCTCACCGCACGCAGCGCTGGCCGTGATCGCCTCTGAAGACCAGCTGTTCCCCTTTCACAACGGCTTTGACGTGAACTCGATCCGCGAGGCCGTGCGCGCCAGCGAACGAGGCAAGCGCCTCAGAGGCGCCAGCACGATCTCGCAGCAGGTGGCCAAGAACCTGTTTCTATGGTCGGGCCGCAGTTTCGTTCGCAAGGGCCTGGAGGCGTGGTTCACGGTGCTGATCGAGGCGATGTGGCCGAAGGAGCGCATCCTCGAGGTCTATCTCAACATCATTCAGCTGGGCAAGGGTCTCTATGGCGTCGAGGCTGCCTCGCAACGCTACTTCCATGTGCCTGCCGCCCGTATCAGCTCATCCGAAGCTGCGCTGCTCGCTGCGGTGTTGCCCAACCCCGTGCGCATGCACGTCGATAACCCGTCTCGCTATGTACTGTCCCGACGTGACTGGATCCTCGGGCAAATGCGCGATCTGGGAGGCTCCAGCTATCTCCAGGCAGTCGAGCGCGAGAAAACCATCAGGCCGGCTCATACCCGAGGTTTGGCGACAGCCACTTCTCCATCTCCTCGACCGTGACCCCCTGGCGCTGCGCGTAGTCCTCCACCTGGTCGCGAGCAATTTTACCAACGGCAAAGTAATGCGCGTCCGGATGCGCGAAATACCATCCGCTCACCGCTGCCGTCGGATGCATCGCATACGACTCGGTGAGGCGGATGCCCGTCGCGCGCTCGACATCCAGCAGCTGCCAGAGCTTCGCCTTCTCCGTATGGTCCGGGCACGCCGGATAGCCAGGGGCTGGGCGGATGCCGCGGTACTCCTCGTGAATGAGCTGCTCATTCGTCAGGGTTTCACGCGCGGAATATCCCCAGAGCTCGCGGCGCACCCGCTCATGAAAGTGCTCGGCGCAGGCCTCTGCGAACCGGTCAGCCAACGCTTTCAGCATGATGCTCGAGTAATCATCATGCGCACGCTCGAAGCGTGCGACATGCTCTTCGATACCTATTCCGGCCGTCACCGCGAAGCCGCCGATGTAATCGGCGACACCGCTCGACTTCGGCGCCACATAGTCAGCCAGACACTCGTGCGGCTGCCCCTCGGGCTTGCCCTTCTGCTGGCGCAGAAACGTCAGCGTCGTCAGCACCCGCGAGCGCTGCTCATCCGCATAAACCTCGACATCGTCACCGACCGAGTTCGCGGGGAACAGGCCTACGACCGCGCGCGCCTCCAGCCACTTCTCCGCGATCAACTGTTTCAACATGCGGCGTGCATCCGCATAGAGATTGCTCGCCGCCTCGCCCACCACGGGGTCCGACAACACGTCGGGGAACTTGCCGGCGAACTCCCAGGCATTGAAGAAAGGCATCCAGTCGATGTACCCGAGCAGCTGCTCGAGAGGATAGGCCTCGAATCGATGGATGCCCGGTGCCCGAGGCGCGGTCGGCACGTGGGTCGACCATTCGATACGCCGGCGATTGGCGCGCGCCTGCGGGAGGCTGACCTCCGGCAGTTTGAGCTTCTTGCCGGCATGCTGCTCGCGCCTGCGAGCGTGATCCTCGCTGACCTGCTCCAGGTAAGCTGCCCGCGTAGCGGGTGTCGACAGAGACTGGCACACACCGACAGAACGTGACGCATCCTTCACATAGACGACACCCGGTTGGTATTGCGGCGCAATCTTCACCGAAGTGTGTGCGGGCGACGTCGTGGCGCCGCCGATCAACAGCGGCACCGTGAAGTTCTGCCGTTGCATCTCCTTCGCGACGTGTACCATCTCATCGAGCGAGGGTGTGATCAGGCCTGACAGGCCGATGAAATCCGCTTTCTCGCGCCGCGCCGTCTCGAGGATCTGCTCACAGGGCACCATGACGCCCAGGTCGATGACCTCGTAG
>CAZLYG010000078.1:0-1438 GCA_964563075.1 uncultured Steroidobacteraceae bacterium
CGAAGCTTGCAAGCGCATCGCCAAAGCGTGCTCCGCCCTCCAATGAAGGCTGGACAGCGGCGGCAGCCGCCATCAGCGCAGCGACGCCGGTCGCACGCTATGCTTGGAGCGACAGGACCTTCGCGGACGTATTGCCCAAAGCAGCTCGCGTCGTGCGGGTCTCCAGCGCGGCCGTGGCTTCCTTCTGCATCAATGCCCGCACGGTCCCACAGACCTCCTTGAGCGTGCCCGCCGACACCCGATCCACGGGCAATAGCAGCGCGATAGCCCTGCGCTCATGCCGCACGCGAAACAGCGGCTTGCCTTTCTCATCGCAAATCACCTCATGAGCGCGCCTGGCGACAGGCTTCCGCCCGGCCACCGGTGCAGCCAGCAATCGGCGGCACGCTTCGCGCGCCGGTGGGCGCGGCGCTATCTGAGCGATTTCCCGGGCGGCCTTCAGGGTCTGCAGCCGTTTGTCCGGATCGTCGAGAGCAGCGGCGATTTCCAACGCCCAGGCTTCGCACAATTGTGTGATATCCGGGAAAGCGCTCACTACAATTGTCGGCAGCCGGGCGATCTTGAGCAACCGTGAGACGTGTGATGCAGACACGCGGAGCGCCGCGGCAATATCGTCCTGTGAGTTGAAATGACCCTCACGCAGCCAGCGCGCATAGCTCAGCCCCCGCTCATAAGGACTGATATCCTGCCGCTGACGATTCTCGATATCCATGGCAACGATGGCTTCGCGATCCGTCATCTCGCGCAGCTCGACCTTCAGCGGCAGATTCAGGTGTCGCGCTACAAAGAGCCGCCGTGCTCCATATACCAGCTCCACATCGTGCATCGGCTCGCCTTTGAGCCTGCGCCCAAGGGTCGGAACGAGCTGGCCGTGACGCAGAATGCTTTCGATCTCGGCGCGGCAACTATCCTCGGTAATCTGCTCTTCGAGCCTGTCATGGAGTGCCCACATGCGGCATCTAAATGGGCTGACCGAGATAATGACCTGAGGCGCGCGCTCTGTTCCCATGCGACACTCCCTTTGCTCGAGCGTTATACCTTCCGCGAAGCACGCGTTTAATCGCGCGCCCTCCGCGCCCTCCATGCATACGCGATTACTAACACAGTGCCTCACCGCGGAGCAATGACGGGACTCTGGCCCACAGACATTGCGCCCCCGTCGCGGCGAACGACGTGGTAACACAACGGCCGGGCGCACCGGACTCGTGTCGACCAATACCATGAGTATCAATGACTTGCGATGTTGCAATGCGCAAGGAGTCATGGAATATGCCGCTATCCCACAATGAGCGGCCGATTCGGCGCGCCTCGAATTCACCGCGGCGACCGGCTAGGCTGCAAGGGTGCGCGCTGTTTGTTCTCCCCCCGAGGATCAACCATGAGCCAAGTGGGTACCGAGGCGCTGTCTCTGGGGCACATGCCGGCAGGACGCTGGGAA
>CAZLYG010000078.1:1448-14167 GCA_964563075.1 uncultured Steroidobacteraceae bacterium
CTGCGCCCAGGCCTGCTCGCGCCAGCCGCGCGTCGACGAGTCCGTCACCAGCGTGTTCAGCGATATGCTGAGGAGGTCGATTCCGCAGTATGACGTCATGCGCCGCAGCGTGTTCGATATCGGAATACGCTACGCAAAACCCGACACCGCAATCGTCGATCTCGGATGTTCCCGGGGGGACGCTCTCGCTCCATTTTTGGAAGTGCTCGGAACGAGCAACAAATACGTGGGTGTGGAGGTTGCTCAACCGATGCTGGGCGCGGCACGCGACCGATTCCGGCAGGAGATAGCCGCCGGACTCGTTACGATCCGCAGCCTGGACCTGCGCGCAGAGTATCCTGCGGCCGATGCCAGTGTGACGCTCTGCGTTCTCACTCTCCAGTTCATCCCTCTGGAGCATCGCCAGAGGGTCCTGCATGACGCGTATTCAAACACACGGAGCGGCGGCGCTTTCATCCTCGTGGAGAAGATACTCGGCGCGACCTCCAGCCTGAATACGATGATGATCGACCTCTACTCCTCGAGAAAGCGCGAGGCCGGCTACTCGGAGGAGGAAGTGCAGCGCAAGAAGCTGGCGCTCGAAGGCGTTCTGGTACCCGTGACGGCGCAATGGAACGTACAGCTGCTGCGAGATGCAGGGTTCAGAGAGGTGGACTGCTTCTGGCGCTGGATGAACTTCGCTGGCTGGATAGCCATCAAATGACCGTGGCGGCCGGCGTGGGCCTACATGAATAGCGCCGGAGCCAAGAACCGCACGTCGCCGTTTGTCAGCAACACCGTCGTGTCCGGCTCGAGCGGCGGATGTGGGAACAAGCCCCCTGGGCTCAACAGTTGGGTGTGGAATTCGATCGCCTTGCCGCCACTGGCCACTGCCCGAGCTGACCAGGTCACCTGCACCAGGAATCTGCTCGCCGAATAGGGACTCCACAGTAGCTCGCCCAACAGAATCGATACGGCATCGGAGTCCGCGCTGCCCAGCAGCAGAGATGTCAAGGCGGCTTCCGGGACGCTCTCGAGATAGAGCGAGCCGTGCTGCAGAGGCCGCGAATCTCGCAGGACATATAGCAGCGTCAGCGTTGCGTACGGATGTGCGATGGCCCCAGCGTGCAGCGCACCGATCTCTGTGGGTGTCAGCTGTTGATCCGCCCGGCTCGTTCGCGGCAGTGGCGGGGATCCCGCAGAGACCTTGCCGATCGCCACGAGCACGATTGTCAACGCTGGCATCGTGCGCCACGGCCAGGCTCGTTGCCTCCGTGCTGCCCTCCCCGCAACGCGCGGGTTTCCTGTGCGCATGGTCACTCCGCCGGGACGCGTCCGCAGGCGCTTCCGGATGCCTTGCACATCCGAGCCCCGTCTCTCCAAGGAATAGCGACTACACCCTAACTACATTACGTTACCCGTGCAATCGCGCCGGCGTTCCGCGCCAGCGCTGGCCAGTCAGAGATCGATGCGGACTCCGCCAAAAAACGAGCGCGGCGCACCCGGGCTCTGGAAGCGATTATCCACACGGGGATCGTTGGAATCGGCATCCGGCGGAATCCCCGGCGCACCCACACCCGTGGGGTCGCTGAGGATCCCGTACGTGGCGTACTGCTTGTCGAAGAGGTTCTGTACGCTGAAGAACAACTGCGATTTCCGTCCGAACCGCCAGGAAACGTGCAGACCCACGACCGCGTAGCCGGGGAGCGGCGGGTTCTGGTTCGACTCGTCCCCGCGATAGAACTGCGAGCTGAAGCAGGTCAGCGTGCCACCGAGCGTGAGCCGCGGCAGGATGCTGTAATCCAGGCCCGTCTTGACACGCTGCCTGGGAATGCCGGGCAGGCGGTCGCCGGGGCGCACCTGGATATCTCCCGCGGCGTCCTGGAAAGGATTGGACGGGGAGCTCTCGGCGAATGACGATTGGAACGTCGCGTCCACATAACTGTAGCTGACATACGCCTGGCCGTGCCGCCACTGCCAGCTCACACGTGCCTGAGCTCCCTGGCGCCGCGTCGCGCCGACGTTCTGGAAGAACCCGCTGCTCAAGGAGGTTGCGATGGCGAAAATGTCATCGTGCAGGTCGGTGCGGAAGCCGCCCACATCCCAGCTCAGGAGTCCCTCGAGCCCGCCGGGGGAATCGCTGCGCCCGCGCAGACCCAGCTCGTAGGTATCCGCAATGACTTGCCTGAGCGTCGGCGGATCGCCAGCCAGATTGGCGGGCAGCAGGCACGGCCGCAGCGGATCTGAGCACTCGATCTCGCTCGGCGTCGGCGCCCTGTTGGTCTGCGAGTAGCCGCCGTAAGCGGTGACCTGGTCGGTGATCTTGTAGGCAGCACCGAGCGCCGGATTGAAATGCATGTAGCGGTTGAGCCCGCTGAGGCGCGTACCGCGCCGATCGTAAAGGTCGACCTGCGCGATGTTGTAGCGCGCACTGGCGGTGAGCGACAGGTCCGAGGTGATATCCAACGTATCCGTCGCAAAGAATCCGTAATACTTGTTCGTGGCCTCGAGGCTGACCGGCGTGGCGCTGAAACCCGCGCCCTCGGGAGTATCGACGGTGAGATCTGTAGGCTCGACGAACAGATTCGGCCCGATCGCCCCGACCTGTGTACCCGAGGAGAAGTCCGAGTGATCGACATCGACGGCCATCCCCGCCGTGAACTGATTGCCCAGGCGAGCGAGCGGTTGCGCGCCGTGCAACTGGAAGCTACCCCCCATGCTGCGGCTGCGAATACTCTCGAAGTCATTCTCCCCGAGCGGTACTGCACCCCCGTTGGAGATATCCGGGAGCGTGTTGCCGGCTGCGTCGATCAGAGGTGTCAGCCCGTCACTCTGGCAAAGCAGTCCCGCACTGCTGCTGCAGGCCGTGAAATCGCTCGTATTGCCGTTGGAGATGAACTGCCGAAACGCGCGGTAATACACGACGCTCTGCACGGAGAGATCGCTCCCGATGGTGTACGAGCCGTCCAGAGTCACGAAATCCAGCTTGTTCAGATTGGCCTGCGGCTCGGTGAACACATTGCGTCGGTCGATGGCAAGGCTCTGCACCGGAGCGGAGCTCTGGCCATAGAGCGAGTTGTCGGCGTGCGTGTATGTCAGGTCAAAGGTCGCCGTCTCCGTGTGCTCGCTCACGGCGCTGTAGAACTGCCGCACCCGGTCGTGCGCGTAGAAGCGCCAGCCGTCCTCATCCAGAATCCGTCCGCCCGCATAGAAGCCGAACTGTCCGTTGTTCACACCGAGCTGGGCGGACGCGTTGTGCTGCTTGAAGGACCCGCCCGAGAGCTCCAGCTCGGTGCCCTGGTAACTGAAACCGTCCTTCATGGCGATGGCGGCGGCGCCGCCGAGGGCGTTCAGGCCATAGACGGGATTCGAGCTGACGAGGTCGACCCGGTTGATGGCGATGTCCGGCAGCAGGTCCCAGTTGACCGCATCGCCGAAGGCCTCATTGATGCGCACGCCGTTCTGGTACACGGCGAGGCCTTCCTGGGTACCCAGCACCGGGGAAGCCTCGAAGCCGCGATAGAACAGGTCGGGCTGAAACGGGTCGGCGAGCGTGTCGCCGAAATTGATGCTGCCCAGCTGCGAGTCGAGCGCTCCGGTCAGGCTGGCGGAGCCTTTGCGAGTCAGGTCCTCAGCCGAGACGCTCTCCACGTTCGAGGGTATCTTGTCGACATCGATGGTCGTGCCCGGGAGCGGAGTGGTGCCAATGACGGTCACCGTCGTCGGCGGTGCAGCCTGGGCCAGGGAAGGAATCAGGGAATACGCGAAGAAAGCAGCCGGGATGAGTAAAGCGGACAGGAATCGATGCACGCAGGAACACTCGCTTGCCGAACAGCGCCCAAGGCTGGGGCAGTATCCGCCGAAATGCGCGGGAGGCCTTCCCGATGGTATCGGGAGATTCTCCCGATCGCCCGCCTGGGGCGCGCCCGGGTCACTCAGGGGATGATCTGACGAAATCGATGAACGCGCGCAGCGGAGCCGGCACCAGACGCCGGCCGGGATAGTAGAGAAACGGCCCCGGAAAGGCCTGCCACCACGGCTCGAGAACAGGCTCGAGCGCGCCGCTCTCGAAGTAGGGGCGCAGCCAGTCATCGAACAGGCAGATGATGCCCGTTCCGGCCAGCGCTGCCGCGACTGCGAGATCGGTCGCTGTGCCCACGCTCACGAGCAGCGGTCCCGCCGGTTCGACACGGACTACTTCGCCGTCACGCTCAAACTCCCACGGCGGCATCGCACCGCTGCTGAAGCGGCCGCGCAAACACGCATGCTCGAGCAACTCACGCGGATGTTGGGGCCGACCATGGCGGTCGAGATAGGAGGACGCCGCTGCGGCCGCAAAGCGCTGAGTACGGGGACCGATCGGCACAGCGATCATGTCCTGCTCCAATCGCTCGTCGTAGCGGATACCGGCATCGCAGCCGGCCGCCAACACGTCCACGAAGCTGTCCTCCGCAATTACCTCCAGACGGATCTCGGGATAGGTGGCCAGGAACCGCGGCACGATCGCCGGTAACACGAGTCGCACAGCACTGACCGGGACGTTCAGTCTCAGGGTACCGGCCGGCTTCTCGCGAAAGCCGTTGACCACATCGAGCGCCGCTTCCACTTCAGTCAACGCCGGCCGCAGCCTGTCCAGCAGACGCTGGCCCGCCTCCGTGGGGACCACGCTGCGCGTGGATCGGTTGAGAAGCCTTACGCCCAGTTCTGCCTCCAGGCGGCGAACGGCTTCGCTGAGCCCGGATGCACTGGCGCCAGTGGCTCGCGCGCCATCACGAAAACCCCTGGCGCGAGCGACGGCCACGAAGGCGTTCAGATCGCTCAGGTCGATTTTCATTGTTCACATTTTCGCACAGCCCGTGCGGATTGTGCCCCATTATCGGGCACTGGGACAGGACCTACAGTAGGGCTTCCCTGTTCACTCACTCATGAAGAGGAGTTGCCATGTCCCTCATCGAACGAGCCGGCACCTTTGGCTTGGGCACCCGCACCGTGAATCGACTCGGCTACGGGGCCATGCAGCTGGCAGGTCCCGGTGTATTCGGACCCCCAAAGGATGAGCGTGCCGCGCTCGCCGTCCTGCGCGAAGCCGTAGCCAGCGGCATCAATCACATCGACACCAGCGACTTTTACGGCCCTCACGTTACCAATCGGCTGATCCGCCGGGCCTTGTATCCTTATCGCGACGATCTGGTCATCGTCACGAAAATCGGCGCACGCCGCGGGGCTGACGGGTCATGGCTCGACGCATTCTCGTCCGCCGAGCTCGTGGAGGCCGTGCATGACAACCTGCGCAACCTGGGCGTTGACGTGCTCGATGTCGTCAACCTGCGCAGCATGTTCGACGTCCATCAACCCGCCGAAGGCTCCATGGAGGCCCCCCTCACCGTTCTGGCTGAGCTCCAGCGCAAAGGGCTGGTGCGCCACATCGGACTGAGCAACGTGACACCGACGCAGGTCGAAGAAGGACGCCGCATCTGCGAGATCGTTTGCGTGCAGAACCACTACAACCTCGCGCAGCGGACCGATGATGTGCTCATCGATGAGCTGGCTCGCCGAGGGATCGCGTACGTACCGTTTTTTCCCCTGGGCGGATTCAGCCCGCTGCAGTCGTCCGTCCTGTCTGACGTCGCGCAGCGACTCTGTGCCACCCCGATGCAAGTAGCCCTGGCGTGGTTGCTGCAACGTGCGCCCAACGTTCTGTTGATCCCAGGCACGTCCTCAGTGACACACTTACGGGAAAACATCGCAGTGGCTTCGTTAGAGTTGCCGCCGGATGTGATCACTGCGCTGCAGGGCATTGGGCCGCGTGCGGGCACTGCGTGAAATGCGCTGTCCGGGTCGGCCCCGGTCACGGCGACGGAGGGTTGCCTTGCGCTTGCCTCCGCGGGAGCATTCAGGGATCGTCGGCTGCGATCAATTCGATGCGGTTGCCAAAGGGATCGTCGACGTACATTCGTCGGCGCCCATCGAGCGGCTCGTCCCTGCGCATGCTGTAGCCGCGGGCCTCGAGCGTTGCGACGAGAGTGTCGAGCCCGTCAACGATGAGGGCCGGATGAGCTTTCTTTGCCGGGCGAAACGCGGAGTCCACTCCAACGTGGAGCTTTACGTGGCCGCTCTCGAACCAGCAGCCGCCGCGCCCGGCGAGGTGCGCCGGCTTAGGAATCTCGGGAATCTGCAGAATGTCGCGATAGAACTCGCGCGCGCGGTCCTCGCCGCCGGCGGGAATGGCCAGCTGGATATGGTCGATGCCTGCTATCCGCACGCGCCTCGCCTTGGCAGGTAAAGTACGAAGTATAGCGCCGGCCCACCGGGGACGCTGCGCAGTGCAACCCAACGACCGCGCCGGCGTCGATCCGACCCCGGCACGATCGCTACAGGAACTCGTGTGTGGCCGCCTGCTCAGCCGCGATTCGACTTGCTCGAAGTACTGGCAGTGCGCTCTTCGTGCTCCAGCTGTTCGGCTGTCTGCAGATGCTTCTGCAGATCCGGCAGAATCGCCTTGGCGTAATCTGCCGCGGGGCCGGAGCCGTTGGCTTCCTTCTGATACTTCGCGATGTCTTCCTTGTGGTCCTTCACCATGGCGCGCACGAACTCGCGGTCGAACTTCTTGCCGGACAGCGCGGAGAGCTTCTTGTAGTCTGCCTTCTCCTTCGCAGTCGGCTCCGAGGGTGACTTCATCCCCAGGCTCGCAGCGGCCTGCTCCGCCTTCTCATTCGCGGCAGCGTGGTCCTTCGCCAGCATCGCGCCGAAGTCCTTCACACCCTGGGTCTCACCCTTCTGCTGCGCCAGGTTGCCGACATCGACTTCCGCCAGGTTGCCCTGGATCGACTCCTTGACGAAGTGCTGGTCGCTCTGTCCCGCGGCGAGCGCGAGCGGTGCCGCCAGAATGGCGCTGGCACCCACCGCAAGCAGACTTGACCTGATACTCATGATTCGTACTCCTTCAAATGCATTACGGCGCACGGACGCCGCCAACAGCAGAATGCAACGAGTGCGCCGTCGAATAGAAGGAGGTGGAGGTCAGTCATGATGTCGGAGCGCTCCCACACTGCGGCGCCAACGCGGCTGTTACGGCAATCCTACACAGTGTTGCCGCTTAGCCCGCCTCGTTCGTGACACGCACCGCGGCGCGCCGCCGTCCCAGTGCCGCACCGGCCAACGTGGCCAGCAGCGAGAGAATGACGGCAAGAAACGTCAACCAGGCTACGGCACTGGACCCGGATCCGGGCTGGCCGGGGTTCCCGTTGTGGTTTCTGCCTCCGCCACTGAACGGGCGCAATTCCCATGCCTTGCACGGCTCAGCCGCCCTTGCCGGTGGCACCCGCCCGCGCGCGGAACGGCAAATGCTTGCGTCGGTACCCGCTGTGGCTGCACGAACGGAGCGACCAGGTTGGCAGCATTCAAAGGTAAGAAGCCGGCCACCCGGGAGGCGCGCAAGATTCTTCTCGGGCAGATCCGCAAGGCGCTCGAGCCGTTGACAGCACGGCGCGCCTCTGACACGCACGTCCACAGAGCCCGCAAACAGATCAAAAAGGCACGTGCAACGCTGCGCCTGCTGCGAAAATCGCTGCCGGCCTCCCGCTATCGCGCCGAGAACCAGTGCCTGCGCAACGCCTCCCAGCCATTGAGCCACGCCCGCGACGCGTGCGTCCTGCTGCAGACACTCGATGACCTGAAAACAGGCTCGGGGAGTCGCGGCGGTGAGTTGGCTCTGCGGCGGCAACTCGTCGGCGAGCGCTCCAGAGCGCGCGCCACCATCGCTGGCGCCTACGGGTTGCCGCGCGTGCGGCGCTTGCTCCACAACGCCGAGGCGGAGGCTTGCCGGTGGCGGGTGAAACGTAAGGGCTGGTCGGTGATCGGCCCAGGGCTGAAGAAGGTTTACTCTCGAGGCCGCGAGGCTTTCGCGGTCGTGCGCCGCAGCCCCGGCGCAGGCCAGTTCCATGAATGGCGCAAACAGAGCAACTATCTCCGACACCAGTTGCAGCTCCTGGAGCCGCTCTGGCCGGGGCCCCTCGAGTGCCTGGTCAAGGAGGTCCACGCGCTCGGTGACTACCTGGGAGATGACCACGACCTCGCTCTCCTGCGCAGCAAAGCCGAGTTCAACCAGGGTCTGCGCTCAGACGAGCGAGCGCGGGAAGCGGTGCTGACGTCGATAGACGGGCGGCGGCGAGCTTTGCAGCGGAAAGCGCTGCGCCTGGGTGCCCGCCTCTACTCCGATCCGCCCCTCCAGTTCTGCCGGCGCCTCGAGCGGTATTGGCACTCCTGGCGCCATTCCGTTGGAGAGGACAATGAGCGAGCAACCCAATAATCCAGGCGACGCCGCGATGCTCTCGGAGTTGATCCGGCAAATCCAGGTCGGACTGCTGACGACCCGCGATGCGCAGGGACATTTCCATACGCGCCCGGTGCAGACGCTCAAGGTCGAGGCCGACACTCTGTGGTTCTTCACGGACTGGAGCACCCCGAAGGTGAGCGAGTTGGAGATGCAGTGCCAGGTGAGCGTGGGGTACGCGGACGTGAAGAACAATCGGTTCGTCGCCGTGAGCGGGTCGGCGCAGGTCCTGCGGGATCCGCACAAGGCAAAGCAACTATGGACTGCCGAGCAACTGGCGTACTACCCCAACGGCCCCGAGGACTCGCGCCTCGCACTGTTGCGGGTGCAGATCGAGCGCGCTGAGTACTGGCTGGCCCCCGGACGGAGCGCCTACCTCGTGGCAGCCGCCCGAGCGGCGCTCACCGGCAAGCCGGCAGGGATCATCGGGGAAAACCGCAAGCTGGAGTACGCTCCCCCTGAAGCGCACTCGGGCTCACCCGACGCGGAGCACCAAAGGGCGCACCGAAGCTAGGTGCGCCCGGACGGCGCGCCGGAGTAGGCGTGCAGCCGCCCGGGCCGCACGCTTACCCGCTGTGGCTATCGCTCGATTGTCACTGCTCGATCGAAATACGCCGGGGTTGAGCTTTTGCGTGCTTGGCGATGGAAATCTCCAGCACCCCGTTGCTCCCCCTGGCGCTGACAGTTTCGGTGTCGGCGGTATCCGGCAGAATGAAGCGACGATAAAACCGTCCCAGATGGCGCTCGCGTCGCTGACGCTGCGGCGCACCGTCCTGTGCGGGCGTGACGCGGTTCTCTTCGCGCCGCTCACCGGACAGGGTGAGTACCCCGTTGTCCAACGTGATCTCCACTGCCTTGGCATCCACGCCGGGAAGATCGACCAGCAGCTCGAACCGGTTCTGATACTCGACGACATCGACTGCCGGGATCCATTCCGCCGTGGCACTGTTGCTATCGGGGTCGTTGAGATTGCCGAATACGCGGTTGATCTCGTTCTGCAGCTGGGAAACCACGGCCCAGGGCTCGTATCGGGTAGCCATCGAAACTTCCTCCAGAGTTCGGATGAAAAAGGTCAGCCGCCGGCGGTAGTACCGGCGCGCTGATGCCAGGGGCCAGATAGGGTTCCCGACGGACATTTCAAGGGGCCGCCACCACCCACCACCCCCGTTCGTGGGGCCCTTGGCTTTCAACTGGGCTTTCAACTGGGCTTTCAATTGGGCTTTCAATTGGGCTTTCAATTGGGCTTTCAATTGGGCTTTCAGTTTGGCCTTGAAGTTTGCCTGGGCGGCCCTATTGGCGGCCTCGTCCGACAGTTGTTCCAAGAACGAAATCTGACCGCGACATGCGTCATCGGAGCGGATATGCCACTCACGCAGCACGAGTTGGAACTGAGAAAGACGGCTCTCGAGCGAATCGAGCGGGGATTGCTGCCGCGACAGACTCCCAGGACCCTCTGGGCAGGCCATGGCACCGGGCAGCCGTGTTCCCTTTGTGACCAGGCCATCAGCCACGCCGAAACGGAGTACGAGCTTGCCGAACCCTCACCCGCAAGCCAGACCGTGCGGCTGCACCTGCGGTGTCACGCGATCTGGCAGCTGGAGCTGGCGGGTTTGGCTGAGCGTCGCGCTACCGAATGAGATGAGGTGTAGCCCCGGGGTGTTCCGCGCCGGCGAGGCGGCTGCTCAGCTGGCCGCGGTTGATGCGGCCGTCGCGGACGGGATCAGTCCTCGGGCCGCGCCCCGGGGAACCATCGCTGTCGCCGGGGGTTGCCCTCTCGAGTCATCCCTGATGGAGCACACCCCTCATGAGCCCGCAGACTGAAGCTCCCAAACCTGAGTTCAAGCCCCAGTGGCAGCCCGTGCCGGGCCGCAGCGAGGACATGGACCCGCAGCCGGATTATGGTGAGCGCACCTACCGCGGCTCGGGACGTCTGCAGGGCAAAAAGGCACTGATCACCGGTGGTGACTCCGGCATCGGCCGCGCCGTAGCCGTCGCGTTCGCGCGCGAAGGCGCGGACGTGGCGATCGCGTATCTGGATGAGAGCGAGGACGGCGATGCCCATGACACCCAACGCCTCGTGAAGGAAGCTGGCCGCCGCTGTGAGCTGTTCCGCTGCGACCTCTCCAGCGCAGCCCGTTGCCGGGAGCTGGTGCGCGACACAGTGAAGGCTTTCGGCCGTATTGACGTGCTCGTCAACAATGCAGCCCATCAGATGAGCTTCGAGTCGCTCGAGGACATCTCCGAGGAGGAATGGGACCGGACCTTCGCGGTCAACATCTCCGCGATGTTTCACATCACCCAGGCGGCGTTGCCGCATATGCAGGCCGGCAGCTCCATCATCAACACCAGTTCCGTGAACCTGGATTCCCCCAGTCCGCAGCTGCTGCCTTACGCCACCACCAAGGGAGCGATTCAGAACTTCACGGGCGGCTTGGCGCAGCTGCTGGCGACGAAAGGAATTCGCGCGAATGCCGTGGCGCCGGGCCCGGTGTGGACGCCTCTGATTCCCTCCACCATGCCTGCGGAGAAGGTCAAGCATTTCGGCGAGCAGGTCCCCCTGAAGCGGCCGGCGCAACCGCGAGAGCTGGCACCCGTGTACGTCATGCTCGCCTCGGATGAGGCCAGCTATGTATCGGGCGCTACGATCGCGGTAACCGGCGGCAAACCCATCATCTGAGGCGGCGGCCTTGCCCGCCCCGAAGCGTCCCCGACAATGCGGCTCGATCGTGTTTCTCCTCAGGCCTCGCGCGGGCACGTGCACGTTCTCATCGATACCCCGGCCGGTAGCGCCAATAAATACAAGCTCGATGAAGAGTGCGGGCTGTTTCGTGTCAGCCGCAGGCTGCCCGAAGGAATGGCCTTCCCGCACAATTTCGGGTCGATCCCGGGCACCCGGGCGGCGGATGGCGATCCGCTCGATGTGCTCGTGCTGGGGCTTGCGCCCGCCTTTGCGGGCTGCCTGGTCACCGCGCGGTTGCTGGGTGTGCTGCAGGCCAGTCAGGTCGAGCGCGGCAAGAGCATTCGTAATGACCGGTTGATCGGCGTGGGCGAAACGCCGGTCAACCGCTCATCGCTCCGACAGCTCAGCGACCTGCCGTCGCAGCAACTGGCGGATATCGAGAACTTCTTTCGCTCCTACAACGCAGCCGAGGGCCGCGAATTCAGGATAGTGGGTCGGAGCGGCCCGCGCGCCGCGGAGGCGGCGCTACGCAGGGCCATCCGGGCGTTCGGGGAGCACTCGCGACGCACCGCCAGAGGGTCTTGAAGCGGTGGAAGCCAACCGCAAGCTCGCGTCCGGCCTGGATCCGCAGCCTTTCGGCCGGACAGCCCGGGGGCAGCCCGCCACGCTGTACACGCTCCAGAACGAGCATCTGCGGGTCCAAATCGTGGATTACGGCGCCAGGATGGTCTCGATCGAGACGGAAGATCGCTCGGGCCGCAAAGCCGAAGTGTTGCTGGGGTTCGCGGACGTGCAGTCCTATGTGAGCGCCGGGGGCTCCTTCGGTGCAGTTCTCGGCCGCAATGCCAACCGCATCGCCGGAGGCACGTTCACACTGGAGGGCCGCAAATATCAGCTCTCGACGAATGATCGCGGATCGACCCTGCATGGTGGCGCGGTTGGTTTCGCGGACGTGTTCTGGACGTTTGTCAGCTCCACCCCCGGGCCCATGGCCAGCCTGGTGCTGAGGCACGTCAGCGCGGACGGTGACCAGGGCTTTCCGGGGCAATGCACTGTGCTGGCGACGTATCGTCTGGAAGGCGACTTCCTGTGGCTGGAGCTCGAAGCGCGGTGCACGCGGCCGACTCCGCTGAGCTTGAGCGCGCATCCCTACTTCAACCTGGCAGGGCCACAGTCCCCGCATGTGCTCGATCATCGCATCACCATCGCCGCTGACACCTTTCTCCCCACGGATACGAAGCAGATCCCCACGGGCGAGCTGCGCTCGGTGGTGGGGACGCCCTTCGACTTCCGCACGCCCAGGAGCCTGGGCGAACGCATTCGGCAAGCGGACGCTCAGTTGATCTATGGACAGGGGTACGACCACTACTTCGTGCTTCCAGGCGGCGCGCACTCCTCGGCGCGGCTGGCAGCGCGCGCGTTGGACCCTGTGAGCGGACGCATGCTGGAGATCTACTGTACTCAGCCTGGCCTGCAATTGTATTCGGGCAATCAGCTACGCGGCGACGTAGCCGGCCGCGGCGGTATCTATCGGCAGTCAGCCGGACTGGCGTTCGAGCCGCAGGAGTTTCCCGATGCCGTCCACCACGCGCATTTTCCCTCCTCTATCCTGACTCCCGGACAGCTGTACTCGGCGCGTATCGGCTATCGTTTCCGCTCGGTCGTCTTAGTCGTCTGACCGGTGAGGTCCCGCACGCCACCCAGGCATGCGGTGAACTCCGCGCCGAA
>CAZLYG010000079.1:0-14146 GCA_964563075.1 uncultured Steroidobacteraceae bacterium
GCCCTTTGTGCAGATTCACGGTGCCGAGGCGCGGAATCGAGAACAGCGCCGGGTGCAGGATCGGGGCAGCCAGCGACAAGCCGAGGTCGGGACCGAATTCCCTCACTGCCGCACAGGTGGATTCCGAGTTGATCTCCGTGACTTTGAGGATGCGCACGTTGGCACGCGCCCGCAGCGCCTCGGCGGTGTACTCCGCCCCGATCGGGCCTGGCTGGCCCGCTGCGGCGAAACGCTCGCGAACTCTCTGCAGAATGTCCGCGGCCTGATACGGCACCCAACGCCAGCCATTGCGTTTGAGGTTGCGCCACTGGCTGCGCAGCAGCTGTCCCAACGGCTTGCGCGGAGAGCTGACGACGATCAGCCATTGCACATCGGCAATGGCGCGGTCGATCTCAACGATCCCACGGCGTACGGGGTACGCCGGGTTGCTCGTGAAAACGACGATCCTGCTCGACATGGGTCCCCGCGGTCACCAGGCGACGCCCGCGTACTCGCCGCACTTGAGCTCCTCGCGGGGCAGGCCAACGAGGTCGACGACACGATGCTGTGAGTGCACGCCTCGCACCATGGAGTCGGCGATAGCCTTCCCGCCGAGGCCCACCACGACGACCTGCGCATGGTGCAGAGCCGCTTCGGCGCTGGCCACCATCAGGTTGCCGATGTGTGGGATGCTCTCCTCGATGAAGCGCTTGTTGGCGCCGATCAGCCGTGACAGGTTCACTTCCGGATCGAAGATCCGCAGGTCGTAACCCTTGCCGATCAGGCGCTCGGCGACCGCCACCAGGGGGCTCTCGCGCAGATCGTCCGTTCCCGTCTTGAAGCTCAACCCGATCAGGGCCACCTTGCGCACGCCGGGCCGCATGATCTGGTCGAGCACGTGATCGATATGGGCCCGGTTGCTGCCGAGAATCGCGCCCAGCATCGGTGTGGTGATGTCGCGCTGCTTGCCGACATAGGTGAGCGCCCGCAGGTCTTTCGGCAGGCACGAGCCGCCGAAGGCGAACCCGGGCTTCAGATACGCCGGGGAGATGTTGAGGCGTTTGTCGCGGCACACCAGGTCCATGACCGCGCGCGCATCGACGTTTACGGACTGCGAAATACGGCCGATCTCGTTGGCGAAGGTCACCTTCAGCGCATGGAAGGCGTTGCAGGCGTATTTGAGCATCTCCGCCACGCCCACCGAGGTCTGGATGAACTCACAGGGCAGGTGGCCAAAGAGCTGGCGCAGCTGCTCGGCGGAGCGCTCCGAGTGGGTGCCGATCACCGTGAACGGCGGATTGTCGTAGTCCTTGATCGAAGTGCCTTCGCGCAGGAACTCCGGCTGGAAACACAGGCCGAAGTCGCGGTCGGCCACCTTGCCGCTCGCCTCATTCAGGATCGGCCGGGCCACCTCGTCCACCGTGCCGGGCTGGGCCGTCGAGCGCAGCACGACGGTATGGAATTCCCCCTTGGCGCCGATGGCTTTGCCGATAGAGGCCATGACGCGCTTGACGGCCGTGAGGTCCTGACTGCCGTTGGGGCTCGAGGGAGTGCCTACGCACACGAACGACAGGTCGGTATCGCGTATGGCCGCGTCGATGTCGTTCGTCACGGTGACGCGTCCCGATTCGACGACCGAGCGCGTCAGCTCCTGAACGCCCTCTTCCACGATCGGCGAGCGCCCACTACGGATCAGCTCGAGTTTGAGCGGATCGACGTCTACGCCGACGACGTGATGTCCGTCGCGCGCGAGGCAGGCCATGGAGACCGCACCCACATACCCAAGACCGAAGACACTGATTCGCATCGCACACACCTTGGTAGTTCTGATCGCCCGTCAGGGCGCGACACCTTACATGAGTCGACCTGCGCCGACGTTCAGGAATACTGCGGATGCAGCGCCTGCGGCTCGGGCCGCTCGCTGCGCATCCTGGTCAGCATTTCTTCCAGACGCCGCATCGAGCTTGGCCAGCTGTGATGCGACAGCACCCGTGCCCGCGCGGCCGCGGCCAGCTCAGAGCGCCGCGCGGGAGACTCGAGCAGACGGAGTATGGCCGTGACGTGTTCGTCCGCCGAGTCTGCGGTCAGCAGATGCTCGCCGGGCACAGCGTCCACCCCGCCCGCGGCTTGCGAGCTGCAGACGACCGGCACACCCATGGCCATCGACTCGAGAATCTTGTTCTGCGTTCCGCGCGCAATCGCCAGCGGCGCGACCGTCAAAGCTGCCCGCGTCACGAACGGGCGCACGTCCGGCACGGACCCCGTGACCTCCACACCCGTCAAATTCTGCAACGCCCGGATATGCGGCGGAGGGTCCGCTCCGACGATCTGAAAGCGGAACCCGGGCCGCTTGGCGCGCAGCCGTGGCAGGGCATCGCGGCAGAAGCCGAGCACCGCCTGTTGGTTCGGGAAGTAGTCCATGCGTCCGACGAACACCACCAGATCCGGGTCGTAGCCATCCTGCGCGGGACGAAACGAATCGGCATCCACACCGTTGGGAAACCAGTCCGAGGGTTTTGCGGTGCTCAGCGTACGCAGACTCTGCAGCTCCGCGGCTGTCGTACACGTACACAGATCGAACTGACCCGCCAGCAACCGCTCGGTCCGCTCCAGTTTGAGCGCTTCGAGCCCATACACCAGCGACAGAGGGAAAGAGCGGTAGCGCGCGTATTCGCGCCACTTCTGCGAGTCCATGTCGCCGAAGTCGAGCACCTTCAGGGGCGCCGCCAGGCGACTCACGTACGGGGCGACGGATGAGCAGTGCACGAAAATGAGGTCGTAGCCGCCGCCGCGCACTTCCTCGGCTATGCGACGGGCCAGACGCGGCGAGTAGAAGTATCCGAAGCTCGAGGGCCGACCGGTCGGCGCCCAGGCGAGCATTCGCGGGAACGCCGCGCTGTTGGGGATCACCTCCACGATCGTGCGCGCACAATGTTTCTGCAGGTCGCGCGCTTCATCACGCTCCTGCTCCGTCCGGGCCAGGGACGCGACCGTCACCTCATGACCCCGCTCGCTCAGGTGGCGGATGATATTGAACGGCCGGATCTTGCCGCCGCGCTTGGGAGGATAGGGAACCCTGTGGCAGACGAAGAGAATCTTCATGCGGCGAGACTCGATTTCAGCTCGTCCGTCACGTTCTCCGCGCTCTGCCCGTCGAAGTAGAGGCGGCACCAGATCTCGAGATTGATGAGCGCCAGCAGATGATCCGTGCGGTCCTCTCGGCCGAGCTCGTGCTCGCGCACCATGTTCTGCACGTAGCGGGGATCGAGCAAACCGCGGCGCGAGACCGTTTCCGTCGAGAGCACGTCGCTGACCAGGCGCGACAGTTCCGACTTGAACCACGCGCCGATCGGAGCCCCGAAGCCGCGCTTCTCGCGGTGGAGGATGCTCTCGGGCAGCACACCCTGCAGGGCGCGCTTCATGCAGTGTTTGAGCTCGCCGTTACTCACCTTCAGCCGGCCGGGCATGCGGGCAGCGAGTGCCACCAGTCGCTGGTCGAGCAACGGCACGCGGCATTCCAGCGAGACCGCCATGCTCATCTTGTCAGTGAGCATCAACAGATCCTCGGGAAGCTGCGTCGCCAGATCCACATCCATCAGCCGGCGCAGGGAGTCGGTGGCCCGGGTGTCGGCGAACGCCCGGGCGATGCAGTCCTCGAAGGGGCGCGGAGAGCGCAACAGCGACTGGCGCTCCGACCCGGAGAACACCTGCATGAAGCGCCCGTAGCGATCCTCGAATCCCAGCGCATCCGCGAGCAGAAACGCCTTCAGCAGGCGCAGCTTGTTCAGCGCGCGGCTGTGTCTATCGCTGGGCAGGCGTCGCGCAATCGGCTCGATCAGGCCGCGGCGGATCACCGCCGGTATGCGCCGATAGAGCCGTCGATAGTGCTCATCCAGGTAGCGGTTGTAGCCACCAAACAGCTCATCCCCGCCGACACCCGACAGAATGACCGTTACGTCCTCGCGCGCGAATTTCGATACGAGGTAAGTTGTGATGAACGCTGCGTCCGCGACGGGCTCATCCATGTGCCACAGCAGGTGCGGCAGCAGCGAGGCGACGTCCGGCTGAACGACGATCTCGCGATGGTCGGTATGGAATGTCTCCGCAACCTGGCGGGCGTAGGGCAGCTCGTTGTAGAGCTCCGCTCCCGAGCTTCCCTTGAAGCCGATCGAGTACGTCTTGACCGGCTGACGGGTATGGCGGCTCATGAACGCCACCACGCAGCTGGAGTCGATACCGCCGCTCAGAAACGCGCCGATGGGCACGTCGCTGACCATCTGGTCGCGCACGGAGCGCTCGATCTCTGCGCGTATCTGCTCACTCCACTGCTCCTCCGACACGCTCCCGTCAGTTGTCGGATCGAGCTTCCAGTAGCGCCGCTCCGTGCAGCGCCCGTCCGCGGCGACCAGGGCCGTACCGGGAGCCAGCTTGCGAATGCCGGCAAACATCGATTGCGGCTCGGCGACGTAACCGAGGGCGAGATATTGAGTGAGCGCGTCGGGATTGATCTGCGCGCTGACACCGGGTATCTGCAGGAGGGCCTTGGCCTCCGATGCGAAGGCGAGCTCGTGGGGAGTGATGCGGAAGTACAGCGGCTTGATGCCCAACGGATCGCGGGCAACGATGAGCCGCCGGCGTGTGCGATCCCACAGAGCGAGCGCGAACATGCCCTCCAGTCTTTCCAGGAAGCGGTCCCCCGCCTCCTCGTAGAGATGGACGATCACCTCGGTGTCGCTGTGCGTGGCAAAGTGGTGGCCGGCTCGTTCCAGCTCGGCGCGCAGCTCGCGGAAGTTGTAGATCTCCCCGTTGCAGACGACGACCAGCGAGCCATCCTCGTTGCTGATCGGTTGATGACCGCCACTCAAGTCGATGATCGACAGGCGGCGCATGCCCAGCAGAATCTGCGTATCCCGGTAGGCGCCCTGGTCATCCGGGCCGCGATGCACGATGGAGGCGCCCATGCGGTTGAGCACCGCCGGCTCGTGCCGCACCGGCTCATCCAGTCCCAAAATGCCGTAGATGCCGCACATCTGCGCTGACCGCTCCCCGCTCAACCCAGCCAGCGGGCGGCGGCCGGCCCGATGAGCTGGGTGAGAGGCAAGGGCAACCGCTGCCACAGCTCGATCGCCCGCTTGTATTTGGGGTTCGTCGGGCTCAGGTTCGGGAGCGCTTGCGCCTTCACCAGGTAATACTCGTAGTGCAGCGGCTCGGGCTCGAACCCCCAGTGCTCCTTGAACTCGAAGGCACCGGTGCCGCGTTTGCTGCGGCCGTAGTCGAATACCTTCAGCCCGCGCTCGCGCGCCGCTTCCATCACCGCCCAGTACATGAAGTCGTTGCCCGCAACAGCGCGCGCAGCGCTCGAGCCACCGCCGTAATACGGCAGCACCTCATCGCGGAAATAGAAGCTAAGCACGCTTGCGACCGCCTTGCCGTCGCTCACGACCGTGCGGATCTCACAATCCTTGCCGAACACATCGCACAGCACGTCCAGATATTTGCGCGCGAACACCGGCGTACCGAGATTGCGCAGGCTTTCCGAATAGAGCGCGTAATGCCGCTCCGGCGTCGCATCGACCTCTGACACGAGCCCCTTCTGGATTCCCTTGCGCACCATCGCGCGCTGCTTGCGCGGGATCGCCAGCAGGTTCGCCTCGGAGTCCGGCTTGATCTCCTTGCGGAAGGTGACGTAGAGATCCTTGCAAGGCCACTGCGGATGGCTGCGGCGGCGGTTGCGCATCTCCAGGTACTGCACCCCCAGGCTGCGTGCCAGCGCGCAGGCCTCGCTCTCGAGCGCGAGATGCGCCGCTTCATCCGCCGCAACGATGCCGCCGTACACACAAAAAGGAGTGGAGACCAGGGCGTTACCGAAAATCAGGCTCTTGATGTGGGCGAGTGGGAGCACGCCACACACTTCATGGCCACGCTCGGCCAGCAGGTAGCGTGTCGGATGACCGAACGCTCTGCGCAGCACCTCGCGCCATTCCGCGCGATGGAAGAATGTCCCCTCGGGGTGCCGGGTGATGAACTCATTCCAGCGAGCCTGATCCTTCGGCTCGAAGGCGCGCACTTTCACCGTCCCGGCGGCGCCGGGCTCACGCAACGCGGCCGCTTCGCTGCTGGACATGATGTGCTACCGGGCGTGTCTGCCATCGGAATACGAGATTCCGATGTACACGCGGTCCTCGGTGTACTGGGAGTCCGCTCCCGTCCCCGACCCGTCCTGCCTGTTGAAGGTTGCCTGCAGGGTCAACACGCGATTCAACAGCCAATCCACTCCCGCACCCAGGTTCCAGCTGTTCAGCTGGGCATCCAGTGCAGAGAATCGCTGGCGGGTGTAGGAACCGTTGGCGCTGATGCTCAGCAGCGGCGTCAGGCGCCGGGTCACGGTGACGTTCAGGGTACCGTAGGTACGGTTGAGGTCCATCTGACTCTGGTGGACCTCTTTCTCGACATTCAGTCCCAGGCTGAGTGTCGTGCGCGGCCCCAGAATGCTCCAGGTTGTGTTGGCGTAGTCCAACTTGAACGGGTCGGTGGAGATGGTAGTCGTCGCTATGCCGCCGGGCACACCGGGGACCGCGCCGGTCGTGGAAGTACCGCCCGGAATGAACGCCGACCCGCCGGGAATCAGCGGACCCGCGCCGGAATAGATCGGCGCTGTGCCACGCGATACCGGGACACTTGGAACGACCGGGCCCGCCTGTACGCCCTGAAAATTCTGCTGCTGCGCAAACTCCGCCGTTGCGTCCGAATACTGTGTCCCCAGTTCCAGGGAAAACTGCGAGCGCGCTCCGATCAAGCGAGTGAGATCCAATCGGGCCTGCAGCCCGCCGTGCGTTTCACCGAGATAGAGCAGCTGCGTGTACCCGGCGGATGCGGTGAGCGTGGTGCGAGCACCACCGCCGCTGAAGCCAAGCGCGGCCGCGCGCACGTCGAAGGAGGCGCCTGCCACGGTGTCGTCGTAAGTGGTACGCGAGTCGCTCGCCGTCAGCGAGACAGTGGTCTTCGCCGAAAGACGGTGCAGAAATCCGACCGAGCCCAGGTACTGTTGGCTGTCCTCCTGGGAGGTACCGAAGTTGCCCTTCGTGTACAGCCCCTGCAAGGCGAGCGAATTGATGCGGCCCCATAGCGGCAGCTCGATATAGGGGCCCGTCGAGAACACATTGACGTTCTGCGTGTTTCCCGGCGTCACCGGTGCCGTGGGATCCGCGGCGACCTGGCCGAAGTTGTCGGTCGCCGTCCAGATAAAACGCTCCGGGATCAAGTTGAGGCTGAGACCCCCGTTAGCGCCTCCGACCACCCGGCTCTTGTAACTCCCGTTGAGGAAATCCCAATACGCCAAGTTGGTCGCCAGCGCGGTATCCAGGCGCGGGCGGATATCCGTCAATCCCAGCTGCAGGCCCACTTGCGCGATGGTGCCGGACAGGCGGTCATCGAGAGTGCGACCGAGGTTGTCAGAGTGAGTCGCACCCGCCGACACGCCCCAGTTGGCGAGGTCTCCTGGGGCGGCGTTGTTGCCCAGCGGAATCCCACCGCCCATCCCCAGGCCACCACCCATGCCCATGCCGCCCATGCCCATGCCGCCGCCGAAGCCGCCACCCGGCATGCCGCCAATACCGGCGCCCCCGCCGCCGCCGATGTCACCGGGAGCGGCCTGGGCCAGGGAGCCACCCAGGGCCGTAATGCACAAGGCCATCGTATGAAAGGAGAATGTTGTTGTTCTTCTCATGAGGGTGGAGACAACGCAGGTGAGGCGACGAGCTACCGGTCGGCGGATGATTTCGGGGCAATCAGGCCCGAGCCATATCCGTAGCGATGTCCGTAGTAGTACCCCATGGGGCCGGAGAGCGTCGCTTCGTTCAGGATCAGACTGATCCGGCCTTCCGCGCCCAGCAGAGCCGTAGCGTCGAGCACCGCCTGCTGCGGCGTCACTCCCGCCTTCACCACGACGACGATCTGGCCCATGAGCGGCGCGAGCACACGCGGCTCATTGGTTAGAAGCACCGGTGAGGTATCGAAGAGGATGACCCCACGCGGAAACAGGGTTACGAGGCGCGCGGCCACCTCCTTCATCCGCTCGCTTGCGAGAAGCTCGGTCGCGGTGGAGGTCTGCTTGCCGGCGGGTAACAGGCTGAGAGAGGGAATGTCGGTTCCCAGGATCACCGATTCCACCGGGCGGGTCGGATCCTGCAGGACATCCAGCAGTCCAGGCTCCTGATCGGCACCGAATATGCGGGTCACGTGCGGCTTGGCCATGTCCGCATCGACCAGCAGCACCGTGAAATTGCGCTCCAGCGCCATGCTGAGCGCGAGATTGATGCTGGTGAAAGTCTTGCCATCACCCGGCAGAGCGCTGGAGAGCATCAGCAGCCGCGGCGAGGGCTGAAGGTCGGCGAGCTCGGTCGTCCTGCGAATCAGCGGACGCTTGATTGCACGAAACTGGTCGGCGATCTCCGCGGCCTCTTTCTGAGGAGGAAGGAGACCCGCGGCCGCAAGCGCATCGCGATTGATCCGCACGATCTTCGCGGGCCGCAGTGGTGTCTCCACGGCGACGGCGCCGGAGGATCTGCCGTCGCGCCGCTCTACGGTGCCGACGACGAAGGGAGCCGGCTCGTGCAAGCCCGAGGGCACCGGTGCGCCCTGGCGAGTCGCCTGAAGCTTCTGCAAGGCTTTTTCTACGAGACTCACGATGGGACCTCAGGTGAAAACCAGCGCCGAAAGCTTGGAGCCGACCGGTCCGGCAAGAATGCCGGCCACCGCGAGCAGCAGCACGAAGACACCGCCCAGAACGATCATTCCGCGACGGTGCGCGAGGCGGTTGCGTTACAGCCAGGTGCGGCTCACGACCCCCAGCACCGGCAGGTTTGTCAGCTCACCCAGTGAGCGGGAATTCTGGAACACCGGGCGGATGAAATTCAGCCCGTACGCGAGCGCGATACCCGCGCCGATACCCAGGAAGAGCACCGCGATGACCATCAGCGGGCGATTCGGTGCGATCGGGTCCAGAGGTACGGAGGGCGGCTCGATGATCTTGAAGTTGACGACGCCGGTCTTGGACGCATCGTCGGACAGCTTCGCCTGCTGGAGACGCTGCACGAGCTGCTGATACTCGGCATGGGTAACGTCGTAATCACGATTGAGCCTGGCCAGCTCCGCCTCGACTTCCGGGACGGTATTGACCATGCGGCGCAGGTCCGCAACGCGCTGCTCGCGCTGCGCGGCGTCCGTCTTCAGCTCCGCGATCTGCACGTCGTTGGACTTCATCTGTACCTGAATCGACTGGTACACCGGGTTGCTCTTCAGCGACTGCGCTAGCGTGCCTGTCGGCGCCTGGCCTTTGCCCACGCGCGCCAGCTCCGCGGCCTCCTGAGCTTTGAGCTGGTTGATCGTGTCCTGCACGGCCACGACCTCGGGGTGTTTCTCCGTGAAGCGCAGCAGGAGCTCTTCCTTGCGTTGCTCCAGAGCACGGATGCGGGCTGCGACATCGCCCGCCGGGGCCTGGGCGGTCGGCGAGGCCGCGGTGGGGTCCTGATCGAACCCGAAGATGTAGGGCTCCTCGCCGTTCAACTGCTTCTGCATCGCATCGCGGCGAGCTTCGGCCAATGCCAGCGTCTGCTTGACCTGATCGAGCCCGGCCATCTCCGTCTGCAGCCGATTGAAATAGTCGCCGTGGTCATCGGGCATGCGGCCGACGTTCTGCTTCTTGAACTCCGAGAGGCGATTCTCCGCATCCGCAAGACGCTTCTCGTACACAGCGATCTGCTCTTTGAGAAAGCGCTCGGCACCCTCCTCGCCCGTGCGCTTGGTGCCGAGGGTGTCGTTCATGAAGGAGGACAGCAACCGCTGCACCACTTCCAGGCTCTTGCCACGGTTGAAGTCCTGGAAGGAGATGCGGTACAGGCCGTCGCTGTTCGCAACCGGCGAGCGAGCATCGTTCTCGATGGTGATGCGCTTGGACAGCTCATTGAGCAGCCGCTCCCTCGCCTCCGGGGTGTCCGCACGCAGGTCGAGCTGCGTCTCCTTGGCGACTTTCTCGATGTTCGGGCGGCTCAGGATCGCCTGTCGGACGATCGCCAGATTCGAGTCGACCTCCGGATCGACGGTGAGCCCCTTCAGCAGCGGCCGGAGCGCGGACTGGGTGTCGAGATAGACCCGGGCCGAGGCCTGGTAGACGTTCGGGAGGGTCATCACATACCCCCAACCGAGCATGCACACGACCCAGGCGCCGGCGAGGGCGAACCAGCGGAACCGCCAGGTTCCGCGCACCTCATCGAGTATTCTGATAATGATCTTCTGCATGCGGCACTCTTATTGAAGGCTCGTTGTCGCCGAGGCTCAGAAGTAGGATTCAGGGATCAGCAGCACGTCGCCGGGCTTGACGGTCAGGTTCTCCGACAGCTTGCCTTTCTTCAGCAGATCCTCGAGATGCACCTTGATCTCCTGCTGCTTACCGTGGGCATCCTTGCGGATCAGCTTGGCTCGGTTGCCGGCGGCGAAGTCGGTCAGTCCACCCGTCTGCAGGACCGCATCCATGACCGTCATCCCCTCGCGGAAAGGAATGGCCCTGGGGTCTTTCACCTGCCCGACCACCGTGATCTGGCTGTATGCGCTGACGGCATTGGTGACGATGATGCTCACCTGCGGGCTGCGCACATATTCGGCAAGGCGCGCTTCGACGTCCCGCGCCAGCTGCGGAGGCGTCTTGCCGACGGCCACTATGTCGTCGACGAGCGGCGTGGTGATCTTGCCGTCGGGGCGGACTGGCACCGACGTGGTGAGCTCCGGGTTGCGCCAGACAAAGACCTGCAGGGTATCCCCAGGTCCAATGACATAATCCGGGCCCACTCCTTTGGCGTTGACGCCCGGCTGGGCATCCGCGGAGCTGGTCGGCTGAGAAGGTGCCGGGACCGCGGGTGGCGCCGAAGACGCTGCGGCTGTTGTCGGTGCAGTTGCGGGCGCCTGCGCTAGCGCTACAGAGCACGACAGAACGGCCAACGCCAGTGCGACGACGACGGCCCCGAAACGGAACCCCCACGGGCTCCCGGTCGAAATCCTCACATCGATCCCCTTCAAGGCGGAGCAAGCATACATAGCGGTTGTTGCGCTCTTATCAGGGCCCCGCGCTGTCACATCTGTCATCAACGACATCCCTGTGAGTCCGCTTGTTCGTATCGGTTCGCGGTACCGAGGGTGTATCGGTCAAAGGCCGCCAGCCGGGGATGCAAGCTCAATGGCCAGTCCTGGTCCCCCGCAGCCCCTATCTCTTCGGAAGGCTACCACGCCCACGCGTCGCCCAGACGTGATCGCCGTCGCAGCATGGTGACGCTGTAAAGTGTGGCTGTAAAATTATTTTCGATTTTGGCGGCACCCCGCCCGGAAGAGGCCGATCTTGGTGCGATAAGCGCAACCTGAGCTGTACGGTCCGGCTGGCGGCCTCAGATGAACGTCCTGGGGAGCGCCGGGGCGCAGGTACTCTCGGTACCACCTGGGCAGTAACGCGGGAGAGCGGAACACTCTCTCTCTAATAGGAGCCTCGCATGCACCGGCCGAGTCGCACGGGGGAGCCGCGCCCCGCACCGGGCGAGTCGCCGCGGTGCGGCACCTGGATCGGATCAGATCGTCTTGCTGGCCAGCGCGGATACGCTGCTGGTGGTCGCCGGAGTGGTGGCCACGACCCCGAAGTACCACGTGCCACTGGACAGATTGCTGATCGTGTACGTGGTCGCAGTGGGATCGCTGATGGAGATCGACTGCGAGAGATCGTCGGCTGACTGACCGTACACGACCTGATACCCGGTGAGATTCGTCAGCGGCGTACCATCGGTATTCTGAGTCGGCGCGGTCCAGGAGATCGTCGCCCGGCCCGTTCCAACCGCCGCGGCGGCCACCGAGATCGAGAAGGCCGAGAGCGAGGCCGACATCGTTCCGTCGCTGACCGAGATAACGATGTTGCTGTCCGTGCCGACGTCACCGGCTGCCGGCGTTCCGGAAATCGCGCCGGTCGACGCATTGATGCTCGCCCAGGACGGCAGATTTTTCGCACTGAAAGTCAGCGAGGCGCCGCTGGCGTCAGTCGCGGCGGGCGTGAACGTGTAGGCGGAGCCGACCGTCGCGGAAGTCGCAGGCGAGCCGCTGATCGATGGGCCGCCGGAAGCGGCTGATGTGCCCCCCGTCGAACCGCTGGAGGCCGCGGCGGCCGCCGCTGCCGTCGAAGCGTCTCCACCGCCACCACAGCCGGCCAGCGTTAGAACTGCCGAGGCCAGCATTGCGCCGACGAGCACGGAACGTGATGACCGCATGAACTCCTCCCACACATTGGCCACAGCCGCACCGTCGGCTGAACCACACTGGCAGCAGCTAGAGCAAGTCCTGCGCCACAAACAAAATAGTCCTTTTAAATCAGTACGTTATCGCAGCAGCCGGCTGCGGGCAGTTGACCTAATGCGATTTGGCGCACGCATTTCGTCGCCGCCTACCGACAATACTTGCACCCCTTTCGACAGGTCCCCGCCCAAGCTTCTGATCTTTCACGGAGAAACGCCTGTCGTCGTTACCAGACAGCGCGCGTCACCTACTGACATTGTAGATGTCAGAAATGCACTGGCTCGACTTAATGAGCAACACGATGCGACTTATGCTCGCCGTGGGCGAGCGTCATCGTCGCTCAGAGCGATCCCTCTCGAGCAAAATCTGTCAAACGGCAGCGCGTTGTCGTCCACGGCGCCGAGCGACTCGGGCGAGCCTGACCTCCCCGGGTTGAGTAGATCGTTCGGAGCCGCAGACGGTCCGCCGCACGCGCGCACAGATCGCGCACAGCCGCTATCCGACCCATTTCCTCCTCTCGCTGCGAGCAGGTCGAATGCGCTTGGCGCAGTACGGTCGCGAGTCAGTCGTTCAGCCCGGCGAGTGCATTCTCGTGGACTGCAAGGAGCCCTATCGGCTCGAGTGCCTGGACGCCACGCGGTGCGTGGCCGTGAGATTTCCGCAAGACTGGTTGCGAAACTGGCTCCCTGCGGCTGAGAGCCTTGCGAACAAACCGCTCCCGAAGACGGGATTGGGGCGGCACACTGTCGGCTGCGCTCGGACTGTCGAGAGTACCTGGGAGGAGGAACTCGCTCTGCCCGGGAGCACAGTCGCTGAACAGATTGCCGTACTGCTTGCACTGGCGGCAGGTCCCGCAGTGCGCGGTGCCAGACCCACCGGCACCCAGCGCTTCATGGCGCCTTCTTCGTATCGCCCTCATGAGCACGACGATACCGAGAGGTCACGATGTAATTGCGCACTGCCTCGTTGTCCTCGTGGCAGGCGTACTCGTAGATCTCATAGCTGTCGTCGCGCTTCCAGGGAAGCTTCGCAGTCCAGTTCGCCGTCTGCGTAGCAGGGTCGATCACCGTCACCGTATAAGTGAGCTGATCGTTGCCGGTGCGCGTGAAGCGCTCGATGAGCTTCATGCCCTCGCTCGATGAACGCGGGTCACGGGGGGCGCCCCGGGTGGGGAAGTCCGTCATGCTCGTCTGACCGTTGAAGTTAGTCGTTTCGACCACGAGCGTATTGCCTTCCCAGTGGCCGCGAGCAGACCCCAGCCACTGCTTGATCTGCCCATCGAGCGTTGGCATGTGCAAGGGCACGACGCGAGCTTCGTGGATCATTTCCATGTTGATCACGACGTAGCCGGGGGACTGGAAGATCTGGATACCATTGTTATAGGGGTTCGGGAACATCCCTTCCGGAAGCCCGCGGGTCACGCATCGATTCCAGGTATCAAAATTCGCGACGGTGTCGAACACCTCGCGATTCCAGTCGCTGCCCATCCTGGCCGTCATCTGCTTGCCCAATGGGGTCTGCTCCGGCAGGCGGCCATTGGGCGGATCGACGATCAACGAGGTCTGCACGGGCACCTCGGTGTCCTCGACCCAGTGTCCCATGCCGAGCTTGTGATTCGCCTCTTCCTGCTCATAGCGCTGGTTCTGCGCATCGGCCACCTTGCGCACCTCCGCCAGCTCCTCGGGTGTGAACTGCTCACGATTGCCGTTTTTCTCCGGCCGCTCCAGCGGGGTCGCCATCAGGTGTGAGATGGGCCAGGTCCCCTGCAGGTCCGGATCGCCCCACGCCGTCTTCGGTTGCGCCCACTTGTTCGCCGTCCTGGCGGGCGCTGCTGTCGCACGCGAAT
>CAZLYG010000080.1:0-14126 GCA_964563075.1 uncultured Steroidobacteraceae bacterium
TCCAGCCCGGAGGCGTATTTCACCTGGCGCCCGCCGTTGGCCGCGATCGGCAACGCGACGCCGCCGAGAACGAATTCGGCGTACAGCCGGTCGCGGCATTTTTCCAGGTAGCAGCGGTCGGCCATCTGCCCGACCATGTCGGCCGTGCCGATCAGGTGACCGAGCATGATGTCGCGCGGATCCGGCACCCGGGCCTCGATCTGCGCGAAGGGAACTTCGTAGCCGGTAAAGTGAATGATCTCGCGCGCCACGGGATTCCAATCGCCGAGGCCGAGAACGGGCAGGAACTCTTCGAGGAAGCGCGAGCCCCGAGTCACATGCGTGCGCGTGAACTCGGCCCCATTACGCGATTCGCGCTCGTCAACACGACGCAGATAGCCGACGTCGTGGAACAGACCGACTACGAGTCCGACGAGCGCACGCTCGCCTCCAAGCCGGGTGCTCTCGTCCGCCTGCCGCTCGAAACCAACGATCAGACGGGCGAGCGCCAGTGTCACATCCAACGTGTGCTGGCGGTCGTGGTAGACGGTGTCGACACCGAAATAGCCCGGGATATTGCCGGCGAACAGCCGCTCGAAGTGCTCGAAAGCCAGGCGCAGCGGATCGAGGGACTGCTTCGGCCATGTCGGGCCGTACAGATTCTCGACGGCAGCGAGTACCGCCTCCGGCGAGCTCACCTGCACCGTATCGGTCACGTCGAAATCGCTTCGCCGGGTGTTGGTCATTCTGATCTTAGTTATAGGCTGGCGGGCACGGGCCAGGATCAACCGAGTTCAGTCTAGGGAGCGGGGGCACGCCGCACCAGCGACGCGGCGCACACTTTTGATAGTGTTTCGCTTACCGCGGTGGCGGACTGTGCCGCGGGGGTGACGGAATACTTTACGGGTCCAGCGCGCCGGCGGTACCGGTTGCGGTGCGTCAATAAATGCGCAGTCCGCCATATTTGCGCCGGATACGGCGATCGAGCATCCGCCAGCCAACGAAAAAGCCGAGAGCCAGAGTCACGGCAGAGCAGCCCAGTACCCACAGCCACGACGGCTTTGAGTCCCCGCCATAACCCCCCATGAACCGCGAGGGGTCGCGCAGGGCAGCTCCCTGCGCGTCACCTTGGGCTGCAGGGTTTCCCGTCCGGGTAGGGCCCGTGGTGGCGGCCGGGAGCGTCGAGGAGTCGTCTGAAGCACCGGGCCGCTGTATCGAGCCCGCGGGAGAGCCGTCTGCCGCGACAGCTGGCCGCCGCGTCGCGCCCGCGGCGGAGCCACCCGTCGCCCCGGCCAGCGCAGTGGAGTCCGCCGGGCTCCCGGAGGACGGCCGGCTTTGTGACTGTAGCCGGGTGACTTCCTGCCTGAGCCGCTCGAGCTCCGCGGTCTGGTCCTGGAGCCGGCGCTGCAAAGGCAGCTGCGCGGACAGATAGGACGCCTTGACCCACCCGGAAGCGCCATTCGGCAGCTGAATCTGCGCCTCCTCACCCTGGCGAGCGAGCACCTCGACAGGATCGCCGCTCTTCAGGGTGGCTACACGGTCGCCCGCCCCCGCGGGTGCGCTGTTGACTCCAACGACCAGCTGCTCGATGACGTACATCGACTGGCGGGCTCTCGCGTCGCAGGTGATGAGCAGCAGCGCCAGCCCGAGGGCGGAGAAGCAAGCAAGGCGGGCGGCCTCTCGATGCGGGGCTGCGGCCGCAGGCGTCATGCAGCGAGCTCACCCGTCGCCAGGATGCCGTGCTGGCGCAAGAGTGCACGCACGTCGGGTCGGCGGCCCCGGAACTCCACAAACGCGTCCAGCGCGTCGCGGCTGCCCCCCCGGCTGAGGATGGAATCGAGGAAGCGCTGCGCGGTCTTGCGGTCGAACACGCCGTTTTCCTCGAATGCGGCGAAGGCGTCCGCCGCGAGCACCTCGGCCCATTTGTAGCTGTAGTAACCCGCGGCGTACCCGCCGGCGAAGATGTGTCCGAAGCTGTTCGGAAAGCGATTCCATTCGGGCACCGGTACGACGGCGACTTCCCTGCGCACGCTGTCCAGCACCTCGAGGACGCGCCCGCCGCGCGCCGGGTCGTACTCCGCGTGCAGGCGGAAGTCGAACAGGGCGAATTCCAGCTGGCGCATCATCTGCAGCCCCGCATGGAAGCTGCGCGTGGCCATCAGCTTTGACTGCGTTTCGGCCGGCAGCGAGGCGCCCGTTTGAATGTGGCTCGAGATCTTGCGCAGCACGTCCGGATGCCACGCGTAATTCTCGAGGAACTGGCTGGGCAGCTCGACCGCATCCCATGCGACACCGTTGATGCCGGCGATGCTGGGATAGTCGACGCGCGTCAGCAGATGATGCAGTCCGTGCCCGAACTCGTGAAAAAGTGTAAGCACGTCATCGTGGGTGAGCAGCGCCGGGCGGTTCTCGCTCGGCGAGAGGAAATTGCACACGAGGTACGCCACCGGCCGTGCGAGCCCCGAGGCGAGGCGCTTACGTCCGACACACTCGTCCATCCAGGCGCCGCTGCGTTTGTTGGGCCGTGCATAGGCATCCAGATAGAACTGGCCGACCGGCTGGCCGTCGCTGCCTTCAATCTCGAAAAAGCGCACATCCGGATGCCAGACCGGCACGCCCTGGCGCTCGCGGATCCGCACGCCAAACAGGCGCTCGGCGACCTCGAAGAGACCGGAAAGCACGCGGGGCAATGGGAAGTAGGGTCGTAACTCCTCCTGCGACACGGAGTAGCGGCTGCGCTGCAGGCGCTCGGCGTGAAAGCTGACGTCCCAGGCGGCAAGCCTGCGCCCGGCGAAAGTCTCCAGCTCGGCGAACTCCTGCTGTGCCGCCTTGCGCGCAGACTGTGCAAGCTCGTGCAGGAATTGCATGACTTCTTCGACCGTATGCGCCATGCGTGTCGAGAGCGCGTAAGCGGCATAGTTGGGAAAGTCGAGCAGCCGGGCGGTCTCATGCCGCTTGCCGAGAATGTCCTCCATGACGGCAGAGTTGTCCCACCGGCCCGCATTGGGCCCCTGATCGGATGCGCGCGTGGTCCAGGCTTCGTAGAACGCACGCCGCAGGCTCTCGGACTCCGCGTCTGTCACGACCGCTACATAGGTGGGCTGATCGAGCGTCAGCACCCAGCCTTCAGTGCGCGCGTCGTGCGCGCGCTTGCGCGCCTGCTCGATGAGCATCTCGTTCAGGCCACGCAGCTCCGAAGCGTCGGTGACGTGATGCGTCCACCCATTCGTGGCGTCGAGCACGTTCTCCTCGAACTTCGCTTGCAGCTGCGTGAGCTCGAGCATCACCGTCTTGAAGCGCTCCTTGCGTGCCGGGTCGAGCCCAACACCGGCGAGCCGGAAATCGCGGAGGGTGTGCTCGAGCACGCGCCGCTCCACCGGCCCCAGGGTCGCACCCTCCTGCTCGGCGATGGTGTTGTAGGCGCGATAGAGAGGCTCGCTTTGCGAGAGGTCCGTCTGATAGGCGGAAAGCAGGGGCAGGCAAGCGTTGTAGCCGGCCCGGAGCGCGTCCGAATTCAGGACGGCGTTGAGATGGCTGACAGGGGACCAGGTCCGCGACACCCGGTGCTGCAGCTCCTCGAGCGGCTCGACTACGGTGGCGAACGTAGGCTCTTCGATTGCTGCGATCTCTTCGATGCGCGTTCGCCCACGCTCCAGCAGCTGGCGGACGCCCGGCTCGACGTGCTCGGGGCGGATCTCGGCGAAGGGCGGCAGGGGTTCGTGACCCAGCAGGGGGTTTTCCATCGGTTTCCTGTCCTCGGACGTGCTTCCATTGTACCCGTCCGCACACTCCGTGCCGCTCCAACGGGGCAGGCGCCCCGAGCCTCAGCCCATGTAACATGAGGATGGTGAGGGCTCGAGGTGTGGTATGGCCGGCGAATTCGATCTGATCGTCATCGGTGGTGGCAGTGGCGGCGTGGCCTGCGCGCGGCGCGCGGGTGAGTACGGCGCTCGCGTGGCTCTCGTCGAGGCGGGCCGGCTGGGCGGCACCTGCGTAAATGTCGGGTGTGTTCCCAAGAAGGTCATGTGGAATGCCGCCGATCTTGCCGATGCCGCCCATGATGCCCCGGAGTATGGCCTGCATCTCGAGAGGGGCGGCTTCGACTGGTCCGCGCTCAAAACCAAGCGCGACGCTCACGTTGCCAAGCTCAATGGCATCTACGAGACGCTGCTGGCCAGGAACGGCGTAGAGCTCATCCGCGGATGGGCCAGATTCCGGGACCGCCGCACGGTTGTCGTCGGTGAGCGCACGCTGGTCGGCAAGCACATCGTAGTGGCCACCGGCGGGCGGCCGGTGCTCCCGGATGTCCCCGGCATGAATCTCGGCATTACCTCCGACGGCTTCTTCGAGCTGCAGGAACAGCCGCGCCGCGTCGCGGTGGTCGGCAGCGGCTACATTGCGATCGAGCTGTCCGGGATCTTCGCCGAGCTCGGCTCGAAGACGACTCTGGTCGTGCGCGGTGCGACGATCCTCAAGAGCTTCGATTCGATGATCGGCGAGTCGACATTGCGGTTACTGCGCGAAGCCGGCGTCGAGGTCGTCACCCAGGCCTGGCCTCATGCCCTGGAGCGCGCGCCTGACGGATCTCTGGAAGTGATCGCCCGCGACGGCCAGAGAAAGGGGCCCGTCGACTGTGTGGTGTGGGCAGTCGGACGCGCCCCTGCTGTGGAGGACATCGGGCTGAAGGCGGCCGGTGTCGCACTGGATGCTTACGGGTACATCGTCACCGACCAGTACCAGATGACCAATGTCGAGGGCATCTTCGCCATCGGCGACGTCACCGGTCGCGCGCAGCTCACGCCGGTGGCCATTGCAGCCGGCAGGCGCTTGAGCGACCGCGTGTTCGGCGGTCAGACCGGCCGGTACCTGGATTACAAGAACATCCCGACCGTGATCTTCGGCCATCCGCCGATAGGTACCGTCGGCCTGTCGGAAGAGGCGGCGCGCGCAGACTTCGGCAGCGAGGCCGTCAAGGTGTTCAAGTCGAGCTTCGTGCCCATGTACTACGCGCCGCTGACACGTAAGCCCCGCTGCGACATGAAGCTGGTGACTGTGGGACAGGAGCAGCGCGTCGTCGGCGTCCATGTCGTCGGCCCGGGTGCGGATGAGATGATGCAGGGGTTCGCCGTCGCCGTGCGCATGGGCGCAACGAAGAAAGACTTCGACGATACGGTGGCGATCCATCCGACGGTGGCCGAAGAACTGGTCACCATGCGGTGAGCCTGCTCCTGGACCTCCGTCGCGCCTTGCAGCGCGCCGGCGACCCATCCCGAGCGCCTGCGATGCAGGCGTATATGAAATCCACCTTGCCCTATCACGGTGTACCGGCACCGTTGCTGCAGCAGCTATGCAAGACGGTCTTTGCCGATGTGCAGTTCGCCACTCGGCAGGAATGGCAGACACAGGTCCTGACCGTGTGGCGTGAAGCTCGCTTCCGCGAGGAGCGTTACGCCGCCATCAAGCTCACGGGCCACCGCCGCTGCGCGAGTTTTCAGACTCCCGCTGCGATGCAGATGTACGAAGAGATGATTGTCACCGGCGCGTGGTGGGATTACGTCGACGAGATCGCGTCGCGCCGTGTTGGTCCAATTCTCAGAGAGCATCCTGCACCCATGCGACGCATGATGCTCGCGTGGAGCCGCTCGAAGGATCTCTGGAAGCGGCGTACGTCGATTATCTGTCAGCTCGGGTTCAAGGAGGAAACGAATCTGGAGCTGCTCTACGCCTGCATCGAGCCTTCGCTCGGCTCGCGGGAGTTCTTCCTGCAGAAGGCCATCGGGTGGGCCTTGCGTCAGTACGCCTGGACGGATGGCGCCGAGATCCGGCGCTACGTGCGCGTCAATTGCAGGCGGTTGAGTGCGTTGAGTTGCCGGGAGGCGCTGAAGAATCTCTGACGGGAGTCGGTCGCTGTGCGACGCGACGCGATGCACAATAGTGTCCCGATGAGCTCGCGGATTGCAATTCGGGCTACCACCCGGATCTTACGTGCGTTACGTCGCGACCCCCGTCGCGCGCTCCTTGAGCGCCGCAAGCACCGGCGCCGTCGGCGGCCGGATGCCCCGCCAGACGCGAAACGACTCGGCCGCCTGCTCGACGAGCATGCCCCATCCCTGGATCGCGCGCGCGCATCCCAGGTCCTGTGCCCATCGAAGGAACGCCGTGTCGGACTTCCCATAGGCCATGTCGTAACAGACCGTGTCCTTGCCGATGACGGTCGCGGGCACGTCCGGGACCTCGCCGCTCAGGCTCGCCGAAGTGGCATTCACGACGAGATCGAACGCGCCGGCCGGAATGTCGCGGAACCCAGCGCCCGAGATCGCGCCCATGTCCTTGAAGTCGGCCGCGAGCGCCTGCGCGCGCTCTTGTGTGCGGTTGGCGATGACCAGTTCCGCAGGCTCGAGAGTGAGCAGGGGAGCCAGCACGCCACGCGTGGCACCGCCAGCACCCATGACGAGGATGCGGCGGCGGATGATGACAACGCCGAGGTTGTCACACAGATCGTGGACCAGCCCCGCGCCGTCCGTGTTGTCTCCAAGCAGTGAGCCTTCGGATCGGGCCACAAGCGTATTGACGGCTCGCGCCCGTGCCGCGCGCGGCGTCAGCTCGTTGGCCATCTCTGCCGCTGCGATCTTGTGCGGCAGGGTAACGTTGAGGCCGCGGCCGCCGCCGGCGAAAAATCCTACGATGCGTTGCCGGAACTCCTCCGGGCGGACGTCGTACAGGCGATACGTGAGGTTCTGGCTGGTGTGCTTGGCGAACATCCCGTGGATGAATGGCGACCAGCTGTGTGCGACAGGGTGGCCAACGACGCCGTAGTGGTCTGGATCCGAGCTCATATCGCACCGGCTTATACCGCAGGCCGCGCGGGGCCGACAACCTACCGCTGCGGCGTGCCCGACAACCTACTGCTGCGGCGTGCCCCCAATCACCCGAACGCTGCTTCCGCCCGCGTGGCGCGCATCAAGGCGCGCGTGCAGTTCGGGAAGCCATGCGGCCATGCGATCTGCAAGCTGGTACGGCGGGTTCACGATGAGCATCCCCGAACCGTTGAGCGCGACACGCGAATCTCGCGGATACAGCCATAGCTCGCTCAGAAGGGTTGCACGCTGCATCGAGCCTGCGAAACCCGCGGTCCACGCAGCGGCATCCCGTTCGTCCTTGATGGGGAACCACACGGCGACAACGCCTGTTTGAAATCGCTGCAGTGCGTCGCTCACCGTCTCGATCACGCGGTCGAAGTCCCGCTTCGTCTCCTCGTATGGCGGATCGATGAAAATCAGTCCGCGGCGCTCGCGGGGTGGTAGCCAGGCGCGAAGCCTGTCGAATCCGTCACCTTGCTCGACGCGTGTTTGCGCCTTGCTGTGCAGCACCTTCTCGAGCGCGCGCGCCTCCGCTGTCACGAGCTCGCAGAAAACAGCACGGTCCTGTGCACGCAATTCGCGGGCCGCAATCAACGGCGAACCCGGGTAGGCATGAGAATGGCCGGTTCGCACATCCGTGACGAATTGGGCGAACGCCTGCAACTCAGGAGCGGAGTACTGCTCTCCGAGAAACCTGACCGCACCAACGCTCGCAGCCTCGCTCGGGCTCGACAGGTCATAGAGACCGCGCCCGGCGTGCGTTTCCAGGTACGCGAAGCCTTTGTCCTTGCGCTTCAACGCGGTGAGCAGCGTGAGCAGGGTGACGTGCTTATGAATGTCCGCGAAGTTTCCGGCGTGATAACTGTGGCGATACTTCATCACTTCATCTGTATGCAGCAGCCTGGATTCCAAACAGCGCGGCGTACTGACCGCCCCTGGCCATCAACTGAGCGTGCGTGCCGATCTCGACGACGCGAGCCCCATCCAGAACGACGATCAAGTCGGCCATTTTGACAGTAGAGAAGCGATGCGACACGAGAATCGTGATTCGGCCGTCATTGCGCTGCCCGCGCACCGCGTCCGCGTAGCGTTCGAACAACGCGTGCTCCGTCTCTGCATCCAGAGCTGCCGTCGGCTCGTCAAGCACGAGCACCAGCGGGCTATCACGCATGAAGCCTCGCGCGAGCGCCAGCTTCTGCCACTGTCCGAAGGACACATCGCTGCCTCCAGGCCAGGTCGATCCCAGTTGCGTGTCGAGTCCGGCCACAAGGCGAGCGACCACGTCCTGCGCACCGGCGCGCTCGACGGCTGTGACGACCGCTGGCTCACTCTCCAATCGGGGCACATCTCCGAGGCCGACTGTCTGTCGCGCACGAAACTCGAATCGATAGAAGTCCTGAAATGCACCCGCCAGGCGTGCACGCCAGTCATCGGCCGGCATTCTGCTCAGGGGGACGTCGTCAACGAATATCGTGCCGCGTGTGGGCTCATACATCCTCGCCAGCAGCTTCACGAGCGTCGTCTTGCCGGCGCCGTTTTCGCCTACGACGGCGACCACTGAGCCGGCAGGCAAGAACAGCGAGATATCGCTGAGCACGATTCGCGTCGTACCCGGGTATGCAAAGGAGACATGCTCGAAGCGGATCCCCTGCTGCAGGGCAGGAGGGACCGTCGCATCTGCCGTTGCGTTGAACGCCTGCGCATAGTCCTCGAGCCAGGCCAGGCGGCGCGAGCCGTCCATCCAGAAACCTCGCAGAAAGCCGATTTCGCCAACCGTCGCTCCGATGTAGGCAGAAAGGCGGGCGCCGGCAGCGAGCAGCAGCAGGACTGCGCTGGGCGGCCGGTGAATACCATACGTAACGAATACCGCGGCGCCGACATATGCGGCTCCGAACAGGGCCCACGCGAGCGAGTGCCACACAGCGGAGTCAGATCGCGAGCGTGCTATCGGCCGATAGCCCCTGTTCCAGGCCTCGCGTCTCTCGACGACGAGACGCTCGCCGATTCCGGTCACCCGGACCTCCTTGGCAGGCGAGGCCGTTGTTGCGGTCGCGAACAAATGCCGAGCGAGACGATTGTGTTGCGCGGAACGTTCCTGTGCCGCCCGCTCGACCGCGGGCCTCCATGTTGAGGTCAACACGGTCGGTACCGCGAACACCGCCAGCAGCGCGAGTGCGGGATGGATGGATACCAACAGCGCGATCGTAACCGCGAGCCGCAGTATCCAGCCGCAGGTCGAGAAGATCGACATGTAGAGGTGATCGAGCACGAATACCTGATCGCGCAGCATGGCCAGACGGTCCAGGTAGTCCGGACGCTCGTGGTGCGCGATCGTCGCTACAGAAGCCTGCAGCTGAGCGACGTGAGCCTCGAGTGCGATCTTGATCTTGTCGCGGAAACGGCGTTGTACGCGTGTGCTCACGGTACGCAGGTACCAGGTTGCCGTCGCCGATATACCGAGTCCGACGGCCGCGGCGATCACCCATCCCTGGCTGTTGTCCAGAACACCTTTGCCGAGCAGCATCAGCCACAACGCGATCAACGCATCCGGCAGGGCCGCCAGTTGCGACAGGAGAAACGCCGCGAGCATCAATCTCGGCTCCTGCCGATACCCCAGCTTGCAGAGTCGCCACATGGAGGCCAGAGCCGGCGGCAGCTCATCCGGAGCACCGGCCAGCGCTTCAGCTGAGGACGTCATAGGCTGCCCCCTCCTCATCGGCCGGCGCACTGAAGCGCTGAGCCTGCAGATCGAACATCGTGCGATACCGCCCGTTTCGGGCGATGAGCTCGGTGTGTGTACCGAGCTCGATCACGCGGCCGAGCTCGAGGACGCAGATTCGATCCGCGTGACGCACCGTCGAGAAGCGATGGGAGATGAGGATGGTCGTGCACTGACGGGTAGCAGTGAGGATGCGATCGAAGATCTCCGCTTCTCCGCGCACATCGAGCTGTGCGGTCGGCTCATCGAGCAGGACCAGCCCGGCTCCGCCTTTGACCGCACACAACGCACGTGCCAGCGCAACTCGCTGCCACTGCCCGCCAGACAGCTCCGTGCCTCCCTCATAGCCGCGCGCCAGCACTGTGTCGAGTGTCGCAAGTCCCGCCGCACCGGCGGCTTCGAGTGCCGCACGGATCCTGTCATCTTCGGCACCGGCGGGGGCCACGTTGTCCCGCAGCGGCAGCTCGAAGCGGATGAAATCCTGGAACACCGCCGTGACGCGGCGGCGCCAGGACTCGACGGAGAAACGGCGGATGTCAATGCCGTCGATCTCGATGGCTCCAGCCTGAGGGTCGTACAGACGACACAGCAGCTTCGCGAGCGTCGTCTTGCCGGCGCCGTTCTGGCCGACAATCGCGAGCGACGAGCCGGCAGGAATCGTCAGGTCGAAATGCTCCAGCACCGGCTCGCCTCCGGGATAGGCGAACGTGACGTCGCGGAAGCGGATTTCACGTGCAGGCAGCCCGTCGGCAGCGGCGTTGCCTGCCGTACCGTCGGCCGCAGCGGTGCCCCTCACCGTGAGACCACCAGCAGCGGCGGCACCGCCGACCGTGCCGCCCCCGACCGTGGCGCGGCCGACCATGGCACCGCCGGTCGTCACACCACCTCTCGCGGCACCGCTGCCCTTGCCCTGACCGCCCCCGGCGTCGCCCGCTGAAAGCGCACCCGCCGCAGCCATCGACGACTCCAGCCGCAACACCGCCGCCACCGGAGCGGCGGAACCGTCGAGCGCCCAGTTGAGCCCGCCGAAGGCAATCATCGAAACGCCGACGGCACTCTGCGCAAACACTACAACGCGTGTCAGGTCGAGCTGGTGGTGAGCGACAGCAAGCGCGAGCGAAACGAAGACGACGACGTTCGCTGCCGTGACCAGCAACGAGCTCCACAGCATCGGCTTCTCACGCAGACGCGTCGCCTCGTACTGCAGAGCATGCAACCGCGTACTGCGCCTGACGAATCGTTCGATGGTCCAGCGGGCGAGGCCGAAAAGCCGCAGTTCTTTGGCCGGTGCGGGATCGACTGCGAGTCGGTAGGCGTAGTCGGCATCACGCTGAGCTGCGCGCACCTCCTCAGTATTGCGGTCGCGCCAGATGCCGCTCTCGCGCAACATCCAGTGGGTCGCCAGCCATGCCGCGACCAGCAGGACGGCTGCCCACCAGGTGTAGGCAGCCAACACTGCCGCACACGCCATCCCGCTGAGCAGCTCGACGAGCCCTCCGGCGATGAAGTCCATCGACACTGACAGCGGCGGCCCTGTCATCCCGAGATCGAAATCGCGCGCGACCGTGAGATCGGCGGTGAGTCTGGCATCCTCGAGATGACCCATTCCCGGCGGGCGCACACACGCCTCTGTCAGCCGGTCATACAGCCATGCGGCCGTGCGGTCCCCGAGGTTGGAGCTGAGGGCCTGATGGATCGGCGTCAGTACCTGGAGGAGGATGAAAATGACACCGGCAAAGGCCAACGCGCCCGACATGTCGCCGCCGCGTTGCACAGCACCGACCAGCAGTCCCATCGATACGGCGAACAACGCAGGGAGAGCGCCGCGCAGCACCAGAGCCAGCCACCACAGTGCCGCCAGCAGAGGAGCGGCTTTCGGCAGGACACTGAAGAACTTCCACTCGTTGCGTTGGCGCAGACGCTGCAGCACGCCTGGTCCCTCGTCTTGCCGCGCGGGGCGCAGATGATGCGGCAGATTGTGATGAGGCGCCAGCTCGAGGTCTTGTACAGATTTGACCTGTCAGCAGGGTGTCGGCCTCCCGGCCCGTTGCCGCGCTCCCTGGCCCGGTGCCCCGCGCCTCGGCCCGGCGCCCCGCCTCCCTCGCTGACTACTTCGTAGTGCGAGCGCGCGCCGTGCCGGTTGGTTTCGCAGCCGCAGCCGGCGGCTTGCTCGTTCGCTTCGCAGGCTTCGTCGCACCGGACGTCTTGCGGACGGCAGGTTGGGTTTTGGCGGCATGGCTTTGCGCTTTGCCGGCTCCATGCAGAGGCGCCTTGGCAGGGGCATGCGTCGCCGCCGCACCGCGCGCGCGGGTGTCTGCTCGTCCAGCGGCTTTGCGCGCCGCTGGTGTTGGTCTGGTGTTTGCGCCGGCCGGTTTTCGCTGCGCCGGCGCTGAACCCGTCGATGCGCCCGCTTGCTTACCTCGCGCCGTACCGAGGGCGCCCACCGCGGACGCTCCCGCTTTCTTGCCTCGCGCTGGGCCGGACGGACCGGTCCCATCGGCCGCGGGTGCGCTCGCTTTCCTGCCTCGCGCTGCTTTGGCCTCGGCCGACGCAGCTGCTCCGTCGCCACCGCGTGCCTGGGCAGCCTTGCCGGCTTTTCCGATAGCCGCCTTCAATGGAGCACCACCGCGCCTGCCGCGACCGAATCTGCCGCCACGCTCGGGCGCCTGTGCGATCAGCTCGCGGCATTCCTCGAGCGTCAGAGACTTCGGCTCGCGGTCCTTGGGAATCTTGGCGTTCTTCTTCCCGTCGGTGACATACGGCCCGTAGCGCCCGTTGAGCACCTGAATGCCGTCGCTGCTGAAGTCGGCGATGATCCGATTGGCATCCGCTTCGATCTTGGCACGGATCACTTCGAGCGCGCGCTCGTGCGTCACCGTATAAGGATCGTCTTCCTTCAACGAGACATACTTGCTGCCGTACTTCAGATAGGGGCCGAAGCGACCGACATTGGCGATGATGGTTTCGCCCTCGGCGGTCAGGCCCAGGGTACGCGGGAGCTTGAACAGCTCCATGGCCTGATCGAGCGTCAGCGCGTCCATCTTCTGCCCGGGCCGCAGCCCCGCGAAGCGCGGCTTCTCCTCGTCATCCTTGGTGCCGATCTGCACGAACGGGCCGTAACGGCCCATTCTGACGGTGATCGGCTTGCCGGTGGCCGGGTCCTTGCCCAGCTCGCGTGCCTGCGCGACCTGCTCGCGCGTCACGTTCTTGTCGATCTTCTGGACCTGGGTGATGAACGGTTTCCAGAACTTGCCCAGCGGCGTCGTCCATTCCTCCTCACCCCGGGAGACCGCGTCGAGCTCATCCTCCAGCGCCGCCGTGAAACCGTACTCCACGTAACGATGAAAGTGGCTGGTCAGGAAGCGGTTGACGATCTTGCCGATGTCCGTGGGCACGAATCGACGGTTGTCCATCTCCGCATACTCACGGTCCTGGAGCGTGGAGATGATGGTTGCGTAAGTGGAAGGACGGCCGATGCCGTGCTCCTCGAGGGCTTTGACCAGAGAAGCTTCCGAGTAGCGCGGCGGTGGCTCCGTGAAGTGCTGCTCCCCGCGCAGCTTCAGCAGAGTGACGAGGTCGCCTTCGTTCATGGGGGGCAACACGTGGTCCGCGTCGTCCGTCTTGGTGTCGTCAGTGCCCTCTTGATAGACAGAGATGTACCCCGGCTTCACCAGTGTCGAGCCGTTGGCACGCAGCATGTGGCGCTCGGGGCCATCCTGCCCCGCGAGCATGTCGACGGCGACTGTGTCGAACACCGCATGACTCATCTGTGAGGCCACCGCGCGCTTCCAGATCAGCGAATACAGCCGGTACAGATCGTCCTCGATCTTGCCCTCGACGTCGCCCGGAGTGATGGCGGCCGACGTCGGCCGGATCGCCTCGTGCGCCTCCTGCGCGTTCTTGGATTTCGTCTTGTAGATGCGGGCCTCTTCGGCGACCTCGTCCTTGCCGTACAGTCGCCCTGCGACCTCGCGAATCTCCTTCACTGCCTCGTCGGCCAGCGACACCGAGTCGGTGCGCATGTAGGTGATGAGGCCGACGCTGCCTTCGCCGATGTCGAGCCCCTCGTACAGCTGCTGCGCCAGACGCATCGTGCGGCGTGCGTTGAATCCCAGCTTGCGTGCAGCCTCCTGCTGTAGCGTCGAGGTCGTGAAAGGCGGAGCGGGGTTGCGCCGCCGCTGCTTGCGATCGATCGCAACGATTCGCAGAGCCCCGAGACTGCCCTCGGGAGAGGCGCCGGCCGTGCGTGCCGTCTCGCGGGCTGCGGCCTCGATGGTCTGCTCCACCTCCCGTGCCTGAGCCTCGTTGACGAAGGTGAACTGCTCCACCTTCTTGCCACGGTATTCGGTGAGCTCTTCCTCGCGCTCGCAGATCATGCGCAGTGCCGGGCTCTGCACACGGCCGGCAGACAGGCCGCGCCGCACCTTCTTCCACAGCAGCGGCGACAGATTGAAGCCGACCAGATAGTCGAGTGCGCGCCGTGCCTGCTGGGCATTCACGAGGTCCAGCGACAGATCGCGCGGCTCGGCGACGGCGGCACGAATGGCATTGCGCGTGATCTCGTAGAA
>CAZLYG010000081.1:0-14003 GCA_964563075.1 uncultured Steroidobacteraceae bacterium
TAGAGCATCGGTCTTCGGAACCGAGGGTCGGGGGTTTGAATCCCTCCGGGCGCGCGTATCTTCCTCGATTCAAGCCGTCTGTGTCGCAGCGTCGGATCTGCAGAACGCATACGCGACTCCCAGCCCCGCGAACCAGAATGGCGCGACATACAGCGCAACGCGGTTGTCGGCGTCGAACCACAGCATCACCGCCACCAGCAGCAGGAAGGCAAGCACCAGCCAGTTGACCAGCGGCGCGCCGGGCATGCGGAAGGAGGAAGCCGGCACGGTGCCGGCGCGCACCGCGAGGCGGTATCGGTAGTGCGCCACCATGATGATTCCCCACGTCCACAGCGTTCCGACCAGCGAGATGCTGGTGACCCAGGCGAAGGCCTTCTGCGGCACGATGTAGTTGAGCACGACGCCAATCAGCATTACGGCGGCAGACACATGAATGCCCGCGGCGGGCACCTGTCTGGGGTTCAGCGCTGCCAGACCGGCCGGGGCCTGGCGCCGCTGCGCGAGCGAATACAACATCCGTCCCGTGCTGAACAATCCGCTGTTGCACGAAGAGGTCGCGGCGGTGATCACCACGAGGTTGATGATGTCGGCGGCCCCTGGGAGCCCGATCTTGTCGAACAGATATACGAATGGGCTCGCATCCGGACTCAGCTGGTCCCAGGGCACGAGCGACATGATCACCAGCAGCGCCCCGATGTAGAAGATCAGGATCCGATAGGTGATGCCGTTGGTGGCCTTCGGCAGCGCGACTTCCGGATTGTCGGCCTCGCCGGCGGTCACGCCGATCAGCTCCACCCCCTGGTACGCAAACATCACCATCTGCAGCGTCAACAGCAGGCCCAGCGTCCCGAACGGCATGAAGCCGCGGTGCGTCCAGAGGTTGGCGAAGCCCGCGGTCGCACCGAGACTGCCGACGTGAAAGAAAATGACGGCCAGCCCTCCCAGGATGAGCCCGACGATGGTGATGATCTTGATGAGCGCAAACCAGAACTCGAGCTCGCCGAACACCCGCACCGCCAGCAGATTCGAGCCGTACAGCGCTATCAGGGCCACGAGCGCCGGCACCCACTGCGGCAGTGTCGGGAACCAGTGCTGCAGGTACACACCGATGGCGGTCAGCTCCGCCATGGCGGTGAGGATCCACATGAACCAGTACGACCAGCCGGTGGCGAATCCGTAGAAGGGCCCGCAGAACTCATCGGCGTACGTGGCGAAGGAGCCGGCGATCGGCCTGTAGGTCAGCAGCTCACCCAGCGCCCGCATGATGAAGAAAATCGCGACACCGGCGATCGCGTAGGTCAGCAGCAATCCCGGGCCTGCCTTCTGAATCGCCTTTGCGGAGCCCAGGAACAGCCCCACGCCGATCGTGCCGCCGAGGGCGATCAGCTGGATGTGGCGGCTCCTCAAGTTGCGGGACAGGTTGCCTGCGGACTGCGACATCGGCTGGGTGCGCCCTTTGCGGTTGGAGCTGGCTTGGCAGTATAACCCCCCGCCGTACCCTGACCGACTTGCCGGGGCTCGGGCGCCTAGCCGTCGCCGCGGGCCGCCACTAAGATAGTGCGTTGACCACTAATTCGAAGGATTCAAGGTCATGAAAGTATTCGTTTCCCTGACGGTCTCCCTGGGCCTGTGCGCCGCCGCCACCGCCTACGCCGATTGCACCTATCCCACGGCGCCCGACAAGCTTCCCGACGGACGCACGGCCACCATGGCCGAGATGGTCAGCGCGCAGAAGGCGGTCAAGCAGTTCGACCTGGACATCAACGCCTACATCGCCTGCATCAAGCTGGAATACGACGACAGCATCAAGAAGGTGGCGGTGAAGCCGGGGGACAAGCCGACGGCCGATCAGCAGAAGGCCATCGATGAGCTCCAGGCCGTGCAGGTCAAGAAGCACAACGCCGCCCTGGATGCCGACCAGAGCGTGGCGGACCGCTTCAACGAGCAGGTGCGCATTTTCAAGGCGAAGGCCGCCGAGAAGAAGTGAGACGTGCTCGAGCCCGCCCAGGCCGACGAGCTGATCGGGCAGCAGCTGCAGTGCTTGCCGATCGAGTCTCTCCCTCTCGCGCAATGCGCGGGGGCGGTGTTGCGCGAGAACATCTACGCGGAGCGCGATCAGCCCCCCTTTGACCGTGTCACCATGGACGGTATCGCGCTCGACAGCGGCACGGTTCGTTCGGGAACACGCCGGCTGCGGATCCAGGCCACCCAGGCCGCGGGGGATCCGCCGCTGACATTGGCGGATCACGGCGCTTGCATCGAGGTCATGACCGGTGCAGTCGTTCCGTCAGGTTGCGACAGCGTCGTGCCCGTCGAGCAGATCTCGATCAGCAGCGGCAGCGCCGAGATCGCGGGCGCCGTGGCCGTCGATCCCTGGCAGTATGTTCACCGGCGCGGCTCGGACTCTCGCCAGGGCGCGTTGCTGCTGGCCGCCGGAGCCGAGCTGCGCGCCCCTGAAATCGCCATTGCGGCCTCGGCGGGAATGGCGCGGGTCCGCGTGAGCAGCCAACCCATGCTGGCAGTCATCTCCACGGGCAACGAGCTCGTCGAGCCCGGCGATCCGATCCTGCCGCACCAGGTTCGCAGGTCGAACACGTACGCCATCTCCGCTGCGTTGCGTGCCCACGGCTTCCAGCGCGTGGCGGACGATCACATCGTCGATGACCTTTCCGAGCTGCGGCAACGCCTCAAATTTCACCTCGAGACCCACGACGTTCTGATCCTGACGGGCGGAGTGTCCATGGGGAAAATGGACCTCGTCCCCCGGGCGCTCGATGACCTGGGGGTCCGCGCGGTTTTCCATAAGGTGGCTCAGCGTCCGGGCAAGCCCATGTGGTTCGGCGTCGCGGGCTCGGGCACAGCTGTGTTCGCTCTTCCGGGAAACCCCGTCTCCTCGATCGTCTGCCTGACGCGATTCGTGCTCCCTGCCCTGTTCAGCGCCATGGGCCGCACCCAGCCCGCCCCCGAGAAGATCGCTCTGGGGGGCCCGGTCAACGTGGACGTCGAACTCACTTTCTTCGTGCCTGTCCGCATAGAGGTCGACGATTGGGGCCGCGCGTGGGCCGTTCCCAAGCCCACCAACGGCTCTGGCGACTTCACCGCCCTCTCGGGAACGGACGGGTTCGTGGAGCTTCCTCCGGGCCCCAATGTCTACCCCAAGGGGTTCGTGACCCGCCTGCACCGCTGGTAAAGCCGGCCGGTCGGACCCATACCTGCCATAGTCCTCGCCAATTGGCTTTGCCGTCGCGTGCGTGGTAAACGACTGGATATCATGGCCCGGTCAGACGTCATCATTCCGCTGAGTACCCTTGGCCGCGGCCCGGCTGCGCCACGGGATACGCTCGGCCGCCCGCTGCGCGATCTGCGCATCTCGGTCATGGACCGCTGCAACTTCCGCTGCCCGTACTGCATGCCGCGGGAGACCTTCCACGACAAGTACAAATTTCTGGGCTCGCACGAGCGCCTGTCCTTCGATGAGATCGTGCGCCTGAGCCGCCTCTTCGTGCAGCTGGGTGTACGCAAGCTCCGCCTCACGGGTGGCGAGCCGCTGCTGCGCGCGAACCTCTCCGACCTCATCGGAGACCTGACCGCGATACCCGACGTCGAAGACGTCGCCTTGACCACAAACGGAGTGCTGCTGGCGCGCTACGCGGCAGAGCTCAAGGCAGCCGGGCTCAGACGCATCACCGTCAGTCTGGATACGCTCGACCCGGAGATCTTCGCCAGGATGAGCGGTGGTTTCGGTGGCATCGAGGATGTGCTGAACGGTATCGAGCACGCGCGCCAATCGGACCTGACGCCCATCAAGGTCAACGCCGTCATTCAACGCGGCGTGAACGATCACACCGCCATCGATCTCGTGCGCCACTTTCGGGGCACCGGCGTCATCGTTCGCTTCATCGAGTACATGGACGTCGGCAACCGCAACTCCTGGCGGCAGGATCTGGTGGTTCCGTCCAAAGAGCTGGCCACGCGCATCGGTGCGCTATGGTCGCTGCACCCCATCGAGAGTGAGTACCGCGGCGAAGTTGCCAAGCGCTACGCCTTCGACGACGGTCAGGGTGAGATCGGGTTCATCTCTTCGGTCACGCAACCTTTCTGCGGCGACTGCTCGCGGGCCAGACTCTCCTCTGACGGGGTGGTGTACACATGCCTGTTTGCGACGCAGGGTACCAGCGTTCGCGACGCTCTACGCAGCGGCGCATCCGACGAGCAACTTCTGGAAATGCTCCGCAACCTCTGGCTGGCCCGCACTGACCGCTACAGTGAGATCCGCTCCCGAGTGCGCGAGTCCGAGGAAGCGAAGGGCAGCGATGCCCGGCGAGGGGACGCCCCGCGCAAAGTCGAGATGTTCTACATCGGGGGCTAAGGGATGGCCGGGCTCACGCATCTGGACGAAGCCAACCGCCCGACGATGGTCGACGTAGGGGCCAAGGAAGTGACGCAACGCACCGCCGTTGCGGAGGCGCACGTCAGAATGCCACCCAACGTGGCCGAGGCGCTGCGCGAGTCCGGACATAAGACCAGGAAGGGCCCGGTGTTCGACACGGCCATCGTCGCAGGCGTCATGGCTGCGAAGAAGACTCACGAGTTGATCCCATTCTGCCATCCGCTGCCGCTGGACAACTGCAGTATCGAGATCGAGGACGAGGGCAGCGGGAGCATCGTCATCCGCTGCCGCGTCTCCGTCCATCACCGCACCGGTGTGGAGATGGAAGCACTGACCGGCGCATCGGTGGCAGCTCTGACCATCTATGACATGTGCAAGGCGTTGTCGCACGACATCGAGATCGGCCAGGTGCGCCTGATCGAGAAAACCGGCGGCAAACGCGACTTCAGACGGGACGGCGAACGATGACGACCCCTTCCCCGATGACGACCCCCTCCCCTCCCCTCTACGGGCTGGTGCTCGCCGGCGGACACAGCACCCGCATGCAGCAGGACAAGGCGGCACTGCGGTATCACGGCCAGACCCAGCTCGAATGGGCTATGGGCTTCATCGAGCCCTACGTCGACGAGGCGTACGTCTCTGTGCGCGCGGACCAGGCCGATGACCCCGTTCGCGCCCAATTCAAGCTCATCACCGATACCCGGCAAGGTCTCGGCCCCATTGGCGGTATCGTGGCCGCTCAGGCGCGCTACCCGGAAGTGGCGTGGCTCGTGATCGCTTGTGATCTGCCATTCCTGGACGCCGACAGCCTGAAGGTGCTGCTCGCTGCGCGCGATCCTCAACGGCCGGCGACGGCGTTTCGATCGAGCCATGATGGCCTTCCCGAGCCGCTCTGTGCCATCTGGGAGCCCTCGAGCCGCGCCGCCATCGAGGCCTATGTCGGAACGGGCAGGACCTGCCCGCGCAAGTTTCTGATCAGGTCGGAAGCGCACCTCATCGATGAGCCCAACCCTCGCGCGCTCGACAACATCAATACTCCTGAGGAGTATGGCACCGCCATGACAACTCTGAGCAGCGCACCCGCACGCAAGAACGTGAAGGTGCAGTACTACGCGCTGTTGCGCGAGCAGGCCGGACGCAGTGAGGAAGCGCTCGTAACAGGCGCACGCACGCCACGCGAGCTCTATGAAGAGCTGAAGGGACGCTATCCGTTCTCGCTCGCCCCGGAGATGCTGCGCGTCGCCGTGAACGCGGAGTTCGGCCAATGGTCGCAGCCGCTCGCGGACGGCGACTCCGTCGTGTTCATCCCGCCCGTGGCCGGCGGGTGACCCTGAGGGACGCCGCAGTGAGCTCGTTCCGCTTCAGCCGTGTTGCACTCGACGTAGCCGCCTTGCGAGCCGAGCTCGCAGACCCCGCCTGCGGCGGCTATTCGTCGTTTGAAGGATTGGTCCGCAACCACAACGAAGGTCAGCAGGTACGGCATCTGGAGTATGAGGCGTTCGAGCCGCTGGCCGTCAAGGAAGGCGAGCGCATCATCGCCGAGGCGATCGAGCGGTACGGAGTCGAGCATGCCGCTTGTGTGCACCGCATCGGCGATCTCGCGATCGGCGAGATGGCGGTGTGGGTGGGGGTTAGCTCGCGACACCGCGGTGAAGCGTTTCTGGCCTGTCGCTACATCATCGACGAGGTGAAGCATCGGGTCCCGATCTGGAAGAAGGAGCACTACGTTGGCGGCGATTCCGGCTGGGTCAACTGCGAGCGGTGCGCGGCTCCGTCGGCCCATGAGGTTGGCGACGGCGCGGCGGCGCATGGACATGATCACGATCACCGGCAGGCCCACGATCACCGGCACGATCACGGCCACGATCACTCGCCCGACCATGCACACCTGCATGCGCCAGTCGTGCCCGATTACTCGCGTCAGATGGCGCTCAAGGAAGTCGGCGCCGCGGGACAGGCAAGGCTGCGAGCCGCTCGGGTGCTGGTCGTCGGGTGCGGCGGCCTCGGCGTTCCCATCATCAGCTACCTCTCAGGTGCGGGGATCGGTCGGCTCGGGCTGCTGGACAGTGACCGGCTGGAGCCCTCGAACCTGCATCGCCAGACGCTGTATTCGCTTGCCGACGTCGGCAAACTCAAGGCCGAGCTGGCAGCGGAGCGCGTTCGCGCCCTCAATCCCGATGTGGATGCGCAAACGCATGTACTGCGTTTGGACGCACAGAATTCGCGCGAGGTGCTCTCGCAGTACGATCTCATCATCGACTGCACGGATAACTTCGCGACCAAGTTCATGTTGAACGACGTCTGCGTGCAGCTCCGCAAGCCCGTCATCTTCTCCAGCGTCTACCAGTACGAAGGGCAGTTGCAGGTCCTCCGCCCGGACCGTGACGGTGCTTGCCTGCGATGCATGTGGCCGGAAGCCACTCGCGACGGTGTCGTCGGCAACTGCTCCGAGGCCGGCGTGCTGGGACCGGTGCCTGGAGTATTCGGCACGCTGCAGGCTCTGGAGGCACTCAAGATCCTGCTGAATCTGCCGGGTCAGCTCGGTGAGGAACTGCTGGTGATGGACCTGCTCACCATGTCCGTCTCACGCGTGCGGACTCGTCGAGCCAAGGACTGTCCGGAGCACGCGATCTCGCGCGCGGTCGCAGCAGCGGCCAAGCCGGCGGAACCGGTCGCAGAACAGGCCGAGTTTGAATTCGAGTCGCTCGCCGAAGCGATCAGCCGCGGGTTCCAGATCGTGGATATCCGCGAGCCGCAGGAGCTGGAGCAGACCCCGCTGCCGGCCGCTCAGTCCAGGCACATTCCGATGGCACAGCTGCTGTACGGCCAGAACGACGAGCTCCCGGGGAAATGCCTGTTGGTTTGTGCCAGCGGGCGCAGGAGCCTGGCTGCGGCGCTGGAGCTGCGCTCACGCGGATGGAAGTCCGTATTTTCCCTCCGCGGGGGGATCCGCGGGCTACTCAGCCGGGCCTGATCTGTCCCTTGCCGCGGACGATGTACTTGTAGCTGGTGAGCTGCTCGACCCCCACGGGCCCGCGCGCATGAAAGCGGTCCGTGGAAATCCCAATCTCCGCTCCCATTCCGAACTCGCCACCGTCGGCAAATTGCGTGGAGGCGTTGTGCAGCACAATCGCGCTGTCGACGTGCTGCAGAAAACGGTCCGCAGTCGCCTGGTTGTCAGTGACGATCGTTTCCGTGTGCGCGGACCCGTACCTGGCGATGTGGGCTACGGCCGCATCGACGCCGTCGACGACGCGCGCAGCAATGATGGAGTCCAGATACTCCGTATACCAGTCGTCTTCCACGGCGGGCTTCACCCGGGGGTCAACCTTCTGGACAACCGCATCCCCGCGCACTTCACAGCCCGACTCGAGAAGATCCAGGACAATCGGCGCCAGATGGGTATCGACGCAGGCGCGGTCCACCAGCAGCGTTTCGGCAGCACCGCAAATCCCGGTGCGACGCATCTTCGCGTTCACTTCAATCGCGCGCGCCATCCGCAGATCTGCATCCCGATCCACATACACGTGGCAATTGCCTTCCAGATGCCCGATCACCGGGACGCGTGCTTCCTGCTGAACGCGCGCGACGAGGCTCTTGCCGCCACGCGGCACGATCACATCCAGATAGTCCGTCATACCTGACAGCATGTACCCAACGGCCGCGCGATCCGTGGTGGGCACGAGTTGAATGCATTCGGGAGGCAGCCCGGCGGCCAGCAATCCATCCATCAGGCATGCATGGATTGCCGCGTTGGAATGGCGGCTCTCAGAGCCGCCGCGCAGGATGACGGCATTGCCCGACTTCAGGCACAGCGTCCCCGCGTCCGCGGTGACATTCGGCCGACTCTCGTAAATGATCCCGATGACACCGAGCGGTACACGTACGCGTTGGATACGCAGTCCATTGGGACGTTCCCATTCCGCTGCCGTGGTCCCAATCGGATCTTCGATGGCCACGATCTCCTCGATGCTGCGAGCCATCGACTCGATACGCTTCTCGTCCAGCCGTAGGCGGTCGAGCAGCGCGCCGCTCAACTTGGCGGCCCGAGCGGCGGCCATGTCGCGCTCGTTTGCTGCAAGAATCTCGGTACGGCGAGCGCGGATCGAGGCGGCAGCGCCCACCAGCGCTGCGTTCTTCTTCGCGGTTCCAGCCAGCGCGAGCACGCCAGCCGCCTTTACCGCAGCCTTGCCGAGGCCATCCATCAACTCGCCGTAGTCTGCCTGCGCGTTCATCTCGATGACTCCACAGTTCCCAGTCGGGCAGCTGTGCCAGGTATCGGCTCCTGACGGATGATCACGAGATTGTCACGATGGATCATCTCGTCCCGGCCGCGGAAGCCGAGCAGCCCTTCGATCTCGGAGGACTTGCGACCCATGATGCGCGCGGCGTCGACATCGGAATAGGCAATGATCCCGCGCGCGATCTCGGTGCCGTCCTGCGAAAGTACACTCACGGTATCACCGCGCTCGAACCGCCCGCGCGACTTGATCACTCCGGCGGGCAGAAGGCTCTTGCCCTCGAGCAGCGCTCGCAGCGCGCCTGCGTCGATCGTGATCGATCCCGCCGGATTGAGCGTCCCCGCAATCCACTGCTTGCGGGCCGTCGTCGGGTTCCCGGTGGGCAGAAACCAGGTACAACGCGATTCCTCCTCTTCGATGCGCCTGACCGGGTGGCGATGGTGGCCCGCGGCAATGCACATGTGGCATCCCGCCGACACGGCGATTTTGGCGGCCACAATCTTGGTCGTCATTCCGCCGGAACCCACGTCCGAGGCGGAGCGGCCCGCCATGGCCTCGATTTCCGGGGTGATGTGCCGCACCTGCTCGATGAACTGCGCGTTCGGATCCTTGTTGGGGTCGGCGGTATACAGTCCGTCGACGTCGGAAAGGAGCAACAGGGCATCGGCGCCCGTCATCTGCGCCACCCGCGCGGCGAGGCGGTCGTTGTCGCCATAACGGATCTCGGCCGTGGCGACGGTGTCGTTCTCGTTGATCACAGGCAATGCACCCAGTGCGAGCAGCGATTCCAGCGTCGCCCGGGCGTTGAGATAGCGCCGGCGGCGCTCGCTGTCCTCCAGGGTGAGCAGCACTTGTGCGACGGTCACCTCCTGTGCCTCGAGCAGCTCCTTGTAGGCATGGGCCAGGCGGATCTGCCCAACGGCCGCCGCGGCCTGGCTCTCCTCCAGGCGCAGGGCGCCCTTCGCGAGGCCGAGCTGGCGCCGGCCCAGGGCCACCGCCCCGGAGGACACCAGGATGACCTGCTGCCCCCGCTTACGCAGACGCAGCAGGTCATCGATAAGCGTTTCCAGCCACGTGCGGTTGATGCGCCCCGTGTCCTGGTCCACCAGCAGCGCTGAGCCCACCTTGACGATCACGCGTCGCGCCAGCGTAAGCGGTGATGTCGAGGTGCGCCGGGCATTCATGGTAGGAAAACTATACGCAATCAGCCCCGTAGCCGCGACGAAAACGCGCCCCCGGGCACGTGGCATGCAGGCGGACTCCGGCGGCCCTGGGACAGAGGAGGCAAAACCGTCATGGGCCACGGCGCGCCGGCGGGCATCGCCACCTTCACCGGCGCTTATGTTCCGGACTCGTTGCCCAAGGCCACGGCACACCCTAAACTTACGGCCCGCTGAAATTCTTCGGCGGTTGAGGACACGCGCGGTGAGCAGAGATTACGAGCCGGTTCCCGGACAGTGGTACGAAAACCTCGAAGAAGAAGAGTCCTTCCGGGTGCTGTCGGTCGATGAGGACTCTGAGCTCGTGGAAATCGAGTACCTCGATGGCGACATCGAGGAGATCGACATCGAGGCCTGGCACGAGATGGACCTCGAGCACACCCAGGAGCCGGAAGGATGGGCCGAATCCCAGGAAGAAGATGAAGACGAAGAAGAGGACGAGGACGACGACTGGGACGAGGATGAGGACGAAGACGAGGACGACGATGACGACCTCGACGAGGACGAAGAGGCCGAAGATCGCGACGAGTACTAGTCCCTGACGAACGCGCCGGAGGGCCGGGTGCGCAACGATTCGGCGTCGACCGGCTGGTACCACGAGAAGGAATCGGCCTGGCTGTATCGCCAGGTTGCGGCCGTCGAGCCGCACGCCCACCGGAGCCGCCTGTTCCTGGCACTGGCGGCGGCCGCTGAAGAGCAGGCGGCCAAGTGGGAACAGTCCGCACGCAAGGCCGGCAATGCGATTCCGCACGCATCGCGCCCTTTCGTGCCCAATCTGCGTGCACGCATCGTGGCGCAGCTCGTCCGCCATTTCGGTCCGCGATCCGTGCGCTCAGTCCTCGCCGCCATGAAACTGCGTGGGCTATCCGTCTACAGCGCACCCGTCGCGGTCGCGGGACACGCGATGCCAACTACAGTGGCGGATGTTGGCGCGCGTCACCGTCGGAGCATCGGTGGGAACCTGCGCGCTTCCGTCTTCGGCGTGAATGACGGGCTGGTCTCCAATGCGAGCCTCGTGCTGGGCGTCGCGGGCGCCGGCGCACAGACCAGTTACGTGTTGATGACCGGCCTCGCCGGGCTTCTGGCCGGCGCCCTCTCCATGGCGGCCGGTGAATACGTCTCGGTGCGATCGCAGCGCGAGATGTACGAGTATCAGATCGCACTGGAGCGGGACGAGGTCGCCGAGTATCCCGAGGAGGAAGCGGAGGAGCTCGCGTTGATCTACCAGGCTCGCGGAGTCGAGCTGGAGCAGGCACGCGAGGTGAGCCGTGCGCTCCTGGCGCGTCCCGAACAGGCTCTCGACGTATTGGCGCGCGAGGAGCTCGGCCTGAATCCCGACGACCTGGGCTCGCCGTGGGGAGCAGCGATTGCCTCGTTCCTGTCATTTGCCAGCGGCGCGTTCGTACCCTTGATTCCCTTCATCATCGGGCTGCGTGGCTCATCCGCCGTGGTGGGCACCGCCGCATTTACTGCGGTCTCGCTGTTCGCCGTGGGCATGACGCTCAGCCTGTTCACCGGCCGAGGCGCCTGGCGCGGGGCGATCCGCATGGTGCTCATCGGCGGGGGCGCCGGGCTGGTGAGCTTTCTCGTCGGCCGGGTCATCGGGGTCGCTGTCGGATAGGTCGTTTTAATATCAAAGACTTACACAGAGCTCACTGGCTGCGAGCGCCGACTTGAAAGCCGGCCTCCCCCGCCCCAAGGTATCGCTGCCACTTCCCAAGGGTGCCGCTGTCATGAAACGCATCATTCTGCTCGTTGCGACCAACCTCGCCGTCCTGGTGGTCCTGTCGATCGTCGCCCGCCTTCTGGGCCTGGATCAGTGGCTGCAGGCTCAGGGCAGCGGCCTGTCGAGCCTGCTCGTGTGGGCAGCGGTATTCGGCTTCGGCGGCTCGCTGATCTCCCTCGCCCTATCCAAGTGGATGGCGAAGATGTCCATGGGAGTGCAGGTCATCGAGAACCCCAGCACGCCCACCGAGCGCTGGCTGGTGGAGACCGTCGCCGCGCATGCCCGGGCGGCCGGCATTGGCATGCCCGAGGTTGGGGTGTTCGATTCCCCGGAACCCAACGCGTTCGCCACGGGCGCGCGCCGCGACGCGGCACTGGTGGCCGTCAGCACCGGACTGTTGCAGAGAATGGACGAGAAGGAGGTGCAGGCGGTCCTCGGACACGAAATCACGCATGTCGCCAACGGCGACATGGTGACGCTCACCTTGATCCAGGGTGTCGTCAACACCTTCGTGATCTTCCTCTCGCGCATCGTTGGCAACATCGTGGATCGCACGTTCTTCCGCTCGGACGAGGGGCGCGGCCCGGCGTACTTCATCTGCGTCATCGTCTCGGAGATCGTGCTTGGATTCCTCGCAAGTCTCATCGTGCTTGCCTTCTCGCGCTGGCGCGAGTTCCGCGCCGACCGCGGCGGCGCCAAGCTTGCCGGCACGAGCAACATGATCAGCGCGCTGGAAGCCCTGAAGTCGGCTCACGAGCCGCTACCCGCGCAGCAGTTTGCGAGCTTCGGCATCGCCTCCGGCAAAGCGGCCGGCGGCCTGGCCCGCCTGCTCATGAGCCACCCGCCGCTGGATGAGCGGATCGCAGCGCTGCGTGCCGCCTCCCTTCAGTGACATTCTCGGCGCGGACGGCTGGCTCACACCGCCGTCCGACGTCGAGCCGTACCTCATCGACCACCGGCGCCTGTATCGGGGACGGGCGCTGGGGATCGCCCTGCCCCGCTCCGTGGAGCAGATCTCGCGGCTGCTCTGCGTATGCAACGAACATCGCATCGGTGTAGTGCCACACGGCGGCAATACCAGCTACTGCGGCGGTGCGACCCCCGATGAGAGCGGCACTCAGCTGGTGCTGTCGCTCAGCCGGCTGAACCGGATTCGCAGTCTGGATCCGCTCAACTATTCGCTGATCGCCGAGGCGGGCTGCGTGCTCGCGGACGTGCAGGCCAAGGCCGACGAGGCAGAGCGTTTCTTCCCCCTCAGTCTCGGCTCCGAGGGAAGCTGTCAGATCGGCGGCAACCTCTCGACCAACGCAGGGGGCACCAGTGTCCTGCGCTATGGGATGATGCGGGATCTGGTGTTGGGGCTCGAAGTGGTGCTCGCCGATGGGCGCGTGCTGTCGCACCTGACGGCGCTGCGCAAAGACAACACCGGCTACGACGTCAAATCGCTGTTCCTCGGCGCCGAAGGCACTCTCGGAGTGATCACGGCGGCAAGCCTCAAGCTCTTCCCGCGGATACGGACCTCCGCAACGGCCCTCGTCGCGGTGCCGGATGTGCGCTCGGCCGTCACTCTGCTGGCACGCCTGCGCGACTCGAGCGGCGACCGCGTGAGCTCCTTCGAATTGCTGCCCCGCATTGCCATCGAGCTCACGACCAAGCACATTCCCGCTGTGTCAGATCCGTTGGACCGGGAGTACTCCTGGTACGTGCTGTGCGAGCTCACCTCCTCACGCAGCGCGGACTCGCTGGATACCCTCCTGCAGGAGGCTCTGTCCGCCGCACTCGAGGACGGAATCGTGCTGGATGCGGCGCTGGCCTCCAGCGAGCGCGAGCGCAGCTCGATGTGGAGAATGCGCGAGACGATTCCGGAGGCGCAGCGCCTCGACGGGGGCAGTCTCAAGCACGACATCTCGGTGCCTGTTGCCAGCCTGCCGCAATTCGTCGCGCAGGCATCGCAATGGGTGCAGCAGAACGTGCCCGAGGGCAGGCTCGTCGCGTACGGTCACGTGGGCGACGGCAACCTGCACTTCAATCTGAACCAGGCTCCCGGCACGGCGCGCGATGCGTTTCTGTCGCGCGGACCGCAGATCGAGCGCGCCATTCACGACATGGTCAGCCAGCTCGGTGGCAGTTTCAGCGCGGAGCACGGCATCGGGCGCCTCAAGGTGGGCGAGTTGGAGCGGTACACCTCGGCGGTCGAGATGGACCTGATGCGCGCGCTCAAACACACTCTGGACCCGAACGGAATTCTCAATCCTGGAAAGGTGCTGCGCCCGGCATGACACCCCTGGAGGTCTTGCGACTATGATGTCGCGGGCTTGAGGAGTGCGGGCATATGCGGAAGGTGTGGATCGGGCTGCTGATCGCGGCCAGTGCTGCGGCCGGCACGGCTGGATGCAACAGGAACGCCTCGCCACCGTCGTCGTCCG
>CAZLYG010000082.1:0-14002 GCA_964563075.1 uncultured Steroidobacteraceae bacterium
GTCAGCTCGAAATTCTCGCCGCGCGCACGCCGTATGGAGGACTCGAGCTGCTGCTCGTTGGCACGCTCCGGCATCTCGTAGAGCCCGTACTTGAGGGACCAACGCGGGCTCACGAACCCGAGCACGACTCCCTTCGTATAGCCGCGTGTGTCCGCGGCGAAGTCCCATGCGCCGTTGTTCCACAACGACCAGTTCATGAACTGGGTCCGCGTCGAATTCGCATAGCGGTTCTGATCGAAGTCATCGCTCGCGGCGAGCACGCCCACCTTGATCTCTATCCGCGTCGGCGGCTCCCCTCCGGGAAGCTGATCCTGTGCGCGCTCGGCGACCTTGCTCGGGCCTGAGACGCCCCCGAGCGGGATCAGATACCGGACGAACTTGCGTGCAATGTAGAACCGCTTGGGCAGGTTGCCCGCCCCCTGCCGGATGACATCCCCGTTCGTCAGGCCGGCCAGTCCCTGGGCGCCACTGACGCTGGCACCCATGAACTTCTCGGTATCCAGATAGAGCTGCAGGTGATCGAACACGGCCCAGCCCAGATACAGGCCGATGGTATGGCTGCTCTGCGTGTCTCCGGTCGGATCGAGGCTACGGGGCCCCGCGTACGGAGAGGTCAATTCGCCCTGGTGCTGCCGAATGAACGTGTACTGCGCACCCACCACCTGCGGCCAGTGGCTCACGGGCGGGGCCGTGGCCGCGTCCTGTGCGGCCGTGGCCGTCCCCTGTGCGGCCGTGGCCGTCCCCTGTGCGGCCGGGGCCCTGCCCTGGGGGGCCGGGACCGAGTCCTGCGGAGCGGATGCCCCCTGCGCAGGCGGGTCGCCGGAAGGGTCCTCTGCCAGAGCCGGGCCGAAAACGAGGCCCGTCCCCGTCCCGGCCAGCACTGCCGCCAGTACGGTGACCGTACGGGCCCGGTTGCGAGGCGCCGGACGCGTGGGCCCAGCCGCCGCGGGCAGACACTTCCCCTGGGGCGGGCCCGAGAAATGCTTAGGCGTAACAGATGGGCTCATTGAGCCCCACGAGGCACGGTCAAAGGGTTCCCATGCGCAGACTCTCCTTCGGCGTTCTGCTGATCGCACTCTCCACCTTGGTACTCGAGCTGATGCTGACGAGGGTGTTTGACGTCACGTTGACGCCAAACATGTCGTATTTCGTGGTCTCGCTGGCCGTATTTTCGTTCGGCCTGGCGGGCATCTTCGCCACCTTGCGGCCGGTCCCGGTCGAGCGCGACATCAGCACAATTGTAGCCGGATGCTGTGTCGGTTTCGCGGCAACCGTACTGCTGCTGATCCCGGTCATCAACGTGCTGCCCCTGGACTACAGGCGCATCGTGCAGCACACCACGGAGACGCTCCTCTCCTTCGGCGCGCTCTACCTCGCACTGCTAGTGCCGTTTTTCCTCGCGGGCTACGTGCTGATCGCAATGTTTTCGAAATATGCGTCGAAAATTCAAAGATTGTATTTCTGGGACCTGGCCGGAGCGGGGCTCGGTACGGTGCTGGTCATCCCGTTCATTCTGAGGATGGGACCGGGCGGCCTGATCGTCTGTGCCGCGGCACTTGGCCTGGTCGCGGCGGCGCTTTTCTCGAGCTCGCGCGCGATGCGCAGTGCGTGCGTGGTCCTGGCGGTGATCGTCGCCGCGGTGCCGATCGTGCGCGGCCAGAACTACATCGACTTCCGCTATCACATGGACAAGCGCGGCATCATGGAAGCCGTCGCGAAGGGCCGGGACGAGCTCGTCCGCTGGGACCCGATCTCCAAGATCGACGTCATCGATGAGACCTTCCGGCCCGGGGAGCAGACGAGCTGGCATCGCTCGGGCGACCGCAAGGCCCTGCAATACGACGGCGGCAACCAGACCAGCTACTTCTACAAGTTCGACGGCAACTACAAAGCGTTGCGCGAGCTGATGGAGAACCATCGGGAGAAGGTCGATGAGAACTTCTGGCAGATCGGCGTTCTGGCTGCGCACTATTTGAAGCGCAATACGCCCCATAGTGTGCTGATCGTCGGCAGCGCCGGTGGACAGGAGACCAAAGCGGCCGTCACGTATGGAGCCAACTATGTCGACGCCGTGGAGCTGGTGCCCACAGTCGTCGAGCTCGCGACCGGCCGCTACTCCTCCTACATCGGTGACATCTTCCACAATCCCGTCGTGCATCCGCATGCCGGTGAAGGGCGCAGCTTCATCCGCCAGAGCGGGCGCAAGTACGACATCATCCAGATCTACAGCAACTACACGAGCTCGAGCATCGCTCAGGGGAGCGGAGCTCTGTCGCCGGTCTACCTGCAGACTGCGGAAGCTTACGAGGAGTACTTCTCGCATCTCACGGACGATGGCGTGCTCCAGATCAACAACTATGCGTACCCGCGGATGGTCACCACCGCGGCGCTCGCATGGAAGAACATGGGGCGCACGGCCTTCAAGAGCCACGTGGCCGTATTCTTCTCACCCACGCAGCTCACTCTACCCACGGTGCTCTTCAAGATGAGCCCCTGGACCGAGACGGAGCTGAACGAACTGAGCACATTCCTGGGCTCGACGCAGCTCCCGGAGAACGAGCGGCTCACCCTCGTCGAGAATCCGCTGGATCAGAGCAAGAGCTTCCTGTCTCCCGACTTCTACTCCGGTGCCTTCCCCAGGGAGCTGGCAGACCGGCTGCCCCTGGACTTCACGCCCCGGACCGATGACAACCCGTATTTCGGCGAGCTCCGGCGTGGGCTCTCATTCCACAGAATCGCGCCGGATCCGATGAACTTCGTGGATCCGGGCTCGGCGGACGTCGTCAACCTGTCGCTGGTGCGCGGCATTCCGATGGACTCCATCCTCCTCTATGTCACAGCTGCAGCGTCGGTGGTATTCATCCTGCTGTTCGTGCTGCTTCCGCTGCGCTTCTCGAAGGTCGGCCGCGAGGAAGGCTCGGCAGCGGCGCCTCTGCTGATCTATTTCTCGTGCCTCGGGGCGGGCTTCATCGACATCGAGCTGGTGCTCATTCAGAAGTTCATGCACCTGATCGGCAGCCCGCTGTACACCTACTCGACGGTGATCTTCACGCTGCTTCTCGGCGCAGGCCTGGGCAGCGTCTCGTCCGAGAAGCTCGGTATCGGCCCGCGCTCGCGTTGGGTCCTCCCCTTCGCCGCTGTCATCGTTCTGGGCCTCGCCCTCCTGCTCATCTATCCGTCGGCGGCGCATTTCGCGATGGCGTTGCCGCTCGGCTGGCGGGTCGCCATCGGTGCCGCGATGATTTTCCCTCTCGGCTTCTTCCTGGGCATGCCTTTCCCGCTGGGCATTCTCGCCATCGAGCATCAACCCCGCGGCGCCATTGCCTGGGCGTGGGGTATGAACGGTGTGTTCACCGTCGCCGGCGGCCTAGGCAGCATGATCATCAGCCTGATGCGCGGATTCGACTTCGCGGTCGGGGTGGCGCTCGTGTTGTATGCCGTGGCGATGCTGGCTTTCGTGCCGCTGCGCGACATGGTCGCCAAGCGGGCCCCAGTGAGGCAGCCCGTGTCCCCGGAGGCCGATGCGGTGGGCAGTCCGGCACTCCTGTCGCGATCGGGTCAGCGCTAGAGCTGGCAGGTCAGGACTGCGACGGCGGCTCAGCGCTCCTGCTCAGATTTTGTCGGCTGCCTCGGCGGCGCCTCATGGCGCGGTGGCTCCGAACGCGGCGGCGGTGACGTTTGCGGCCTGGGCGCCATCTGCGGCCGTGGGATCTCGCGGGGCTCCGCATGAGGCACGGGCTGCGGTCGCACGATCTCGGGCTGTGGCCGCGGCGCTTCGCGCGGTTCGGGGCGCGGCATCTCGCGGGGCTCGGGTCTCGGGATCTCGCGGGGCTCGGGGCGCGGCGCCAGCTCCGGTCTTGGTGCCTCGCGCGGCTCCGGACGCGGCGCCACCTCTGGCCTCGGAAATTCGCGCGGTTCGGGGCGAGGTGCTACCTCGGGCCTCGGAATTTCGCGCGGCTGCGGCCGCACAAAGTCGTTGCGCGGCGGCTGCGCCGGCTCCGTCCGCGGCAGAGTCTCGTTCCGAGGTTGATATGGATTGGGCGGCCGGAGCCCGTTCTGCGGCGGCGGTGCGACCGGCGGCCGCTGGCCCTGAGGAGTGCCAAACGAGCGGTTGTCGCGCAACGCACGGGCGCGATCTGACATCGATGGCTCGTTCGGAGCCGCAGATCGCTGCGGCTCCGCGGTTCCCGGACGCCCCCCGTTTGGCGCAAACCCGGGCCGACCGAAACCACCACGACGCTCAGGCGTAACCACGCGCACGGGCGCTGACGGTCGCGTCGGCTGCAGGCGGGCCAGTTCGGCGGCTCCCAGTGGCCGCCCACCATTGGCGCGGATGGCCTCGACCTGCCGATCAAACGATACCGGGCCCCGCGGTGGCGGGGTCCTCACGACCACCTGCCTACCCTGGAGTGCCGCTGGAGGCTGCCGCACGTTGGCGCGCAGGCCCGCACCGACCAGACTCGCCCTGGTAGGGATGATCTCCGGCCCGCGTGGCTGAGTTCTCCAGTCATGGACGTTGACGTTCCGATCCAGGTTGCGGCCGACCGGCTGAGCCGAAGTGAACACGCTCCGCGGGACCGTCGTAACACCTCCACGCACGTTTCGATTGATGTAGGTGATGTTGGTAACGCGATTCTCATAGACATTGGTGATGTACGTCCGGTCCACGTGGACGGTGTTAGTCACATTCACCATCTGCACATAGCGCGGGCTCACCCGATACGTGGGGAGGTACACCTCGCGCGGGCCGAGTGGGAACCATCCCACCGCCGCGCCGATGGCGACTCCGACTGTCGGCGCGCCGACCCACGCCACCAGCGCAGGCGCATAGACCGGCCGTACGTGGCGCGGGCCCGGAACCCAACACCAGGAGCCCCGCCAGGTCACCCAGCGGCCATAGTGAAACGGCGTAAAGCCCCAGGGAGCATCGTCGATCCAGGTCCAACCCCAGGGAGCGATCCACACCCAGTGTCCGAAGCGATACGGCGACCAGCCGACGGCGACCGTGGTCGGCGTCCAGACATACCCGTAGTCCGGCGTATTCTCCCAACGTCCGTTGTTGTCCAGGTCGGCGTAGCCGGTCGCTTCGGGCGACACGTACTGCTGCTCCTGTACTTCCGCGGCCTGTACCTGGCGATCACGGGACAGTGACCAATCGTCGAGCTCGTCGGGTGCCCCCAGGCTGCCGATGACCGACGACAATTGCTGCGTGCCGCTGAACGTGGCCCGCTGTTGCGCGTGGATGGGGTATCCCTGTCCATCGCCAGCCGCCTGCGCATCGCCCTCGCTTACTTCGACGACGGTGGTATCACCGGCATCGTTCACCTCCACGCGGTAAGCACCCGGCTGCAACAGCGAGACGGCCAGATTCGGTGTATCGATCTCGTAGTTGTCGCCCTGATCCATGGAGCGCACGCGCACGATCACCGTCCCCGCGGTGACTCGCATTTGCGCGGTGTGATCGTCGAGGTTGAGGAACGAGAATCCGGTGGTACTCCCCAGGCGTATCGCCGCCGCTCCTATGTCGAGCTCGGCGCGGGAATTCTGATCAGTCCACAGCTTGTCACCGGTGGTGAGCGGACGATTCACATCCGCGGTGGCCCACTCCTGGGCACCCGCCGGCTCGAGGGAGACAGATCCCTGGGCCAGACTGAGCCGCGCGATACGCGACGGCGGGTCGTCGTCCTGTCCCTGTGCCTGATCCGAAGACCGCTGAACCGAGGCGTACGGCGGCCGGTCGGAATCGTCCTGCGCAACCACCGGCGGCGCGGCAAGCGAGGTCAGAACGAGAGCTGCCGACAGGGCAGCTGTGAACAGTGGATGCTTCATGGCTGCAATTTGGACCGCAATCGATGTATGGGCCATGAACGGCCGCACGGGTTCCAGGAAGGACATGGCCTCCTGTTTCCTCCTGGATCTATTTACAAATAATAATCGTTCGCATTAGCATTACGTTTCAGGAGTACAGCAGTCTGCCACAAGAAGAATGCACTTACCGTCCGTCTCGATGGCTCTTCGAGGGGCCCTGGTCCTCGGCGTCTCGATGGCAGTCACCGCCTGCGGTGGCGGCGACGGTGGTGGCCGCGACGGCGCGGCCCCCAGTGGCATCGGTACCGACCCTCCCTCCCCTGCTCCCGCATCCGCGCTATCGCCAGCCGCTTTGCTGGGTCAGAAAATCTTCTTCGGCCGGTTCCTGGTCAACGCCACCGAGCCCGGGAGCGATGCGGGTTACGTTGGCAACGTCAACTCGGCGGAGATTCCCTACAACCGCCCGCTCGGCGGGACGCCGGCACTGTCACCCGACGAGATCAACGACCTGATCGCCTTCCTGTGCACGCTCACGGACGGTTACGACCCCAACAATCCCAACGCACAGGTGCTCCCGGCGCAATGTCAGTCGGCGGCGGCACCCTAGAGTGGAAAGGCTCTTCTGCCCATGAAATGTCATCCCATCAGGTCCGCCCTGATCACCCTCGCCGGCCTCGCCGCGCTCACTGCAGCTCTCCTGCCGATGGCAGCGGCCGCGGCGCAGCCGGACCCCGATGTGGTCCAGAAGCTGGAGCAGCATATCGATGAAGTCGAGCAGCAGTTGCAGTCGCTCAAGCAGCAGCTGGAGGAGCTGAAAAAGCAGAACGCAGAGCCCGCGGCCGAGCAGCGCCAGCAGGCCGCCGCGCAACAGCAGCAGGCAGCGCAACAGCAACAACTCGCCGCCGCGGCGGGCCAGTCCTCGCAGGGCGTCGCAGAGAATTTGAGCCTGTGGGGTTACGGCGAGGTCTACTACACCCATCCGGTGCACACGACGTCGCTGTCGCAGTTCGATCTGGCGCGAGCGGTGTTTGGCATCGGGTACAGGTTCGACGATCGCACGGTGTTCAACTCGGAGTACGAAGTGGAGCACGCAGTGGCATCAGCCGGTGATAAGGGAGAGTTCGAGGTCGAGCAGTTCTACCTCGATCGCCAGCTCACCCCCTGGGCTTCCGTCAAGGGCGGTCTGTTTTTGATGCCCTTCGGACTGCTCAACGAGCATCACGAGCCGACTAATTTCTATGGCGTGCAGCGCAACTTCGTCGAGACGCTCATCATCCCGAGCACTTGGCGCGAGGGCGGTCTCGGCTTGCATGGCAACACGCAGTCCGGGCTCACCTGGGACATCGGCGTGACGAGCGGACTGGATCTGGGCGGATGGAATATCAATCCCGAGGACCCTCTGTATCGAACGGCGCTCGATCTGGAGGACGCCGACGTTGCGCCGATGCAGGCGACGCACCAGGAGCTGCAGCTCGCCAACGCGCAGCATCTCTCGCAGTACCTCTCCCTGAACTACAACGGCTTGCCGGGACTGCTGGTCGGGGGCGCGGTATTCACGGGCAAGAGTGCCGTGCCGACATTCCCCGCCGGACTGCCCGATCAGCGCGTCACTCTCTGGGAAGGCCATGCGCGCTGGACGCCAGGCGCGGCGGTGCTGTCGGCCGTATACGCCCGAGGAACCATCTCCAATACGGCGACGTTCAACCTCGACAACGCCGGCGCCTCCAATCCCATGCCCGCCGCCTTCCTGGGCTACTACGTCCAGGGCGCGTATACCGTGTGGCAGGATGCAGGCTATCGGCTCACGCCCTTCGTGCGTTGGGAACACTACGATATGGGCTCGGCCTTTGAAGGGATTCCGCAGGGCTTTACGACCGTGCCCGCCGGTCTCGCCGCGGATGGACTGCCGTGGCCCCAGCCGCGCGACCGGGTATGGACCTTCGGCGCCAACTTCTATCTGAACCCCCACGTCGTGCTCAAGGCGGACTACCAGATTTTCAATGTCAACACCGACTTCCAGCGCTTCGATCTGGGGCTGGGACTGGCCTTCTAGTCAAGGAGAGAGCGGCATGAGCACGGCCTCGCGCATTCTGATGATTCCGGTGGCAGCGGCGGCCATCGTTCAGCCGGCGTATGCGATCGTCTATCTGAGCGTGGAACAGGCACAGCAGTTGATGTTCGCGGGGCAGACGTTGACTGCGTATCCCCTGGTGCTGAGCTCGGCTCAGGTTGCGGCTATCGAGCGGGATTCAGGAGTCAAGGTCTTTCCTGGCTCGGTGCGCGCCTGGAAAGCCGCCGACGGTTACTTCTTCACGGACTCTGTCATTGGCAAGCATGATCTCATCAACTACGCGGTGGCTTTGCGACCCGACGGCAAGATCCGCCGCGTAGAGATTCTCGAATACCGTGAAGCGTACGGCGGCGAAGTGCGCAACGAGCACTGGCGAGCGCAGTTCGTAGGCCGCCGTCACGGAGATCCCGTCGGCATCGGTCGAGACATCCAGAATATCAGCGGCGCCACGCTGTCCTGCGAGCATGTCACCGACGGCATCCGCCGGCTGTTGGCCACGTATGCAATCGCGATTGCCGGAAAGAAGTGAAGTGGTGCGTGCCCGGCCTCTGCTGGGCACGATAGTGGAGATCCGAGCGGAAACCCCCGGGTACCTGCGCGCTGACGCGACCGCATCCGTCGCCACCGCCCACGGGCACGCCGACGCAGTAGCTCGCCTGCACGAGGCAGTCGACGCAGCTTTCGATCGCATCGAGCTCGTGCACCGCCTGATGAGCTATCACGATCCCACCAGCGAGCTCTCTCGGCTCAACCGTTGCACCCCGGGGCGCGCGCAACGCGTAGACACGCACACGTACAACGTACTGAGCGCCGCCGTGTACTTCGCCCGCCTCAGCGCAGGCGCTTTCGATGCTTGCGTCGCCGACTCCCTGGAGCAGTGGGGTTACCTGCCGACCACACCGTCGGCCGCTCCCGCGTCAGCAGGGCCAGCCGCCCCGGCCTCCGCCAGTCATCCAGCATCGTGGCGAGACATCGAGTTACTCAGCGGCCGTCGTGTGCGATTCAAGCGCCCGATGCGTCTGGATCTCGGTGGAATAGCCAAAGGATATGCAGTGGACCTTGCGATCCAGACGCTCCGGGACGCCCACGTAGCCGAAATCGTCGTCAATGCCGGCGGCGACATGCGTGTCGCAGGCGACCGCACCCACCACGTGCACCTGCGCCACCCCCAGACACCCACAGTAGGGATCAACCTGCTGCAGCTGCGAAACGATGCGCTGGCGAGCTCTGCCCCCTACTTCTCGCGACGTGCCGCAGCGAGCGGACGCGTGTCAGCGCTCCTCGACCCCCGCACGCGGGAGCCCTACGTGGGCAACAACAGTGTCAGCGTCCGTGCGAGGAGTTGCATGGCGGCGGATGCGCTCACCAAGGTCGTGTTATTCGCTCCGGCTTCGATCGCAGAACGCGCGTTGGATGAGTGCGGCGCGGAAGCTTTCGTACTCCAGGGCGAAGCCTGACCGCCTACTCCAGTGCGAAGCCTGACCGCCTGCTTCAGGGCGAAGCCTGAACGCGGCGAGCGGCTTGGCGCACGGCCAGCTTTCTCTCCGCGTGGCGCCGTCTCAAGCGCGCCTGCTGCTTACCGCGCGCCACGTGCACGGCTACCGTCGCCATGGCCGCGAGTCCCACCGTCCAATGAACGACGCTGACCCAATCTCGCATGTCATCGCTGACGATGTAGTAAAGCCCATAGCCCGTGAGTATCAGTAGAGTGGTCGCGATGAGCAGCGGTAACCCGCTGCCGCGGCTGAGCCCCCGGCGCAATCCGTGCTTCACGTGTCCAGGCAGTAACGTGCCGAACACGACCAGAAATCCGACCATCGCCGCACCATGCAGCCGCAGGCACCACACCTCCAGCGGATGCGGTGCAGGTCCCGGCGCCCGTAGCCAGTAGTGACAGACCAGCCAGGCCGCGCCCGAGAGGGCGAGTAGCGCGCCAACGAGGTACAACCCGCGCTCCTGCCCACGGCTAAGCTGCTGTTTTACCAGGAGATGTTCGTGGCGATGGTTCATCGAGGCCGGTTTCAGCCCTGCGAGGCATACCTGAATCTAAATAATAATCGCTCGCATTCGCGAATGCACGAGCCGATAGAGCCCCAGCTAGAGCACCTTCGACCGGGAACGGTCGTGCCCGATGACCTCCTCGGGCGGCTCGTTCTCCCCGGGAAGCTCGGCGGGGACGCTGTCCTTCTCGACGCCCGAGCCCTCTGCCGCGGCTGCGCCGTCGAGCAGAAAGCCACCTGCCTGACGGCTCCACAACCGTTGGTAAACACCGCCGCCTCGCGACAGCAGCTCGGCGTGCGACCCGTCCTCGACGATCCGGCCCTGGTCGAACACGAGGATGCGATCCAGGTGTGCGATGGTAGACAGCCGGTGCGCGACGACGATGACCGTCTTGCCCTTCATGACGTCCTCGAGCGTCTGCTGGATCGCCTGCTCGGTGACCGAATCGAGGCTCGAGGTCGCCTCATCGAGGATGAGGATGGGGGCATTTTTGAGCACGACGCGCGCAATCGCGATGCGTTGGCGTTGGCCGCCGGAGAGCTTCACGCCGCGCTCCCCTACCAGGGACGCGTACTTGTCCTTGATGCGCATGATGAACTCATGCGCATGCGCCTTGCGCGCTGCCTCCATCACTTCCTCATCGGAGGCATCGAGCCTGCCATAGCGGATGTTATCCAGGAGGCTGCGGTGGAACAGGTTCGGGTCCTGAGGGATCAGGCTGAGCTGCGCGTGCAGGGACTCCTGCGTGAGCGAGCGGATGTCGACGCCGTCGACGCGAACTTCCCCGCTCTGCGGATCGTACAAGCGCAGGATGAGGCTCACGAACGTTGACTTGCCGGAGCCCGAATAGCCGACGAGGCCCACCCGCTGTCCGGCGGGGATCGAGACGTTGAGATGCCGGAAGATGGGCTGGTCGGGAGAGTACGCGAAGGAGACATCGTGGAACTCGATGGCGCCACGGGCGATGCGCGCCGGGGCGGACTGCGGAGAGTCGATGATCTCGTGCGGCCGGACAATGGTCTGCACACCGTTGGAAACGTTGCCGATGTACTCGAAGAACTCAAGGAAGCGGCGGCTGAGGTTGCGCGCCTCATTGATGATGAGCAGAGCCGTCGTTGCCGCCACCACGAACTCCGCGACACTGATCTGGCCGGTGCGCCATAGATGCAGCGCGAGCCACACGACGCCGATCTTCAGCAGGGCGGCCGCCATGTATTGAAACCAGCGCACTCTTTCGGAGTACCAGCTGGACAGGCGCACGGCACGCAATTCTTTGCTGAGCTGCTCATCCAGAACCTTGCGTTCGAAGCCCAGACGCGCGAACAGTCGTGTGCTGGTGAGATTGGCGACGGCATCCACGACTTTCCCGGTCGTGTCGCTGCGCATTGCGGCGGCCTTCACCGCATGCGGCCTCGCGCGTGTGGCCAGCCAAAACGATGCGCTGACGAAAACCACTGCCCACGCTCCCATGAGCTCCGCAAGCTCACGATGCGCCGAGCCGAGCATCACGATCGCGACCGCGAACGTAATCGCAGTGGGCCAGAAGTCGAAAATCACAGTCCACAACACTTGCGAGACACCAAGTGAGGTCTCGCTGATCCGGTGCGCGAGTGCTCCGGCAAAGTCGTTTGTCAGATAACGATGCGAATGGTGCTGCAGATACGCGTACAGCGTACGCGTCACGGTGTGCCGTTGCAGCGCGCCCACGTGGATCTGACAGGTCCCGCCGGCGCGGCTGAAGATGACCTCGCCTATTCCGAGGACGGCAAACAACCACAGGGGGCCCGTGATGGCCGCGATCACCGCATCGCTACTCGCATGCACGGACACCGACTGAGTCACTGCCTTGATGATCTTGCCGGTGGCGTAGGGAATCAGGATGGTGCACGTCGAATTGATGCCCTCGAGCAGCACCATCGCCAGGTACCACCAGCGATACCTGCCGACGAAGTAAGCTATGAAACGCAGGGGTGTGGCCGGAAGGGGCGGCGCACCTGGCGCTCGTTGGAAGGCAGCGCTCGCGTTATCCAATGCGACTCTGGCTCTTTGTATCGGGCATCAGGAAATACACCAGCAGGGACATCGCCGTATTTGACCACAGCATTCACCGCCGTGTACCCGCTCACGATCAGCAGTGCAACCATGATCAACCCAAACGCCTGAGCAGCGGTGGCCGCGGAGCCGAGCGCAGTCATCAGTGGTACGGTGCCGAGTGTGCCGAGGATACCGAAGGCGAGCAGCACGGCGCGACGGCCATCACCCTCCCTCAGTGCAGCGGCTCGAAGCCGTACTTGCGGAAGATCTTCGCTCCGGCGGCGCTCGCCACGAATGCGGCGAAGCGGGCAGCATCCGTGTGCGCGCCGGCGGTGAGCGCCATGGGATACGTGATAGGGGGATGCGAGCTCTCGGGGAACACGGCCACGACTTTCACCCGACTCTCCGCCTTGGCGTCCGTCGCGTACACGATGCCGAGCGCCGCCTCACCCCTGGCGACGAATGCGAGCGCGGAGCGCACGTTCTCGGCCGGCACGATGTGGCTGGATACAGCATCCCAGGCACCCAGCTTCTGCAGGGCCGCTTTCGCGTACTTGCCGACCGGCACCGAATCCGGATCTCCGGTCGCGAGCTTGCCACTGCCCAGCGCGCCGGCCAGATTGAAGCGCGGGGCGATCTTGACCTGCAGGTGGCTGTCGAGAGGAGCGATGAGCACCAGGCGATTGGTCACGACATCGCGCCGTGTGCCCGGTTTCAGCAGCTTGTGCCCCTGCAGATAGTCGACCCATTCGGTGTCTGCCGAGAAGAACACATCGGCGGGTGCGCCAGCCTCGATCTGCTTCGCCAGCGTGGAACTTGCGGCATAGGAAGTCCTGACCGCAATTCCGGTCGCTGCTGTAAAGGCCTGTGCCAGCTCATCCATCACGTTGGTGAGCGAGGAAGCCGCGAAGATGAGCACCGGAGGGGCGCCCGTCTCGGGCTTGGGCGTTTCTGCCGCAGCACCGGCAGAGGCAACCAGGCACAACGCCACTGCTGCAAAGCGGGCACTCAGCCACCGACGGGTGATGGTCCTCACACGCTCGACCTCTTTCACAATAGCGCCACGGTGACGCCTTGGGGGCGATGGCGCGCTTGCAGTATCCTGCCCTGCTCTGCGAGGTGCCGCCAAATGAAGCAGACCGTTCGCTTTCGCGTCGATTTCACTCCCACCTGCTCACTGGGGCCCGGCAAGATCGAGCTGCTGGAAACCATCGAGCAGACCGGTTCGCTCCGCCAGGCCGCCCAGACACTCGGCATGAGCTATCGCCGGGCCTGGCTGCTGCTGGATGCACTGAATCGCTCGTTCACGGAGCCGGCCGCGATCGCGAGCGTGGGAGGACAAGGCGGCGGTGGGGCACGGCTGACGCCGTTCGGAAGTGAGCTGGTGAAACGCTATCGGGCCGCGGCTAGGAGTATTGAGGCGCTCGCTCGGACGGAGTTCCAGCCGATCGCAACGAAGGCGCTTGCTCACGTGACCAAGAACGCTGCTCCGCGACGCAAGCGTCTTGCACGGGCGCCGGTGGTCATCGAATAGCTCCCGCTGGCGAGTTACCGCCTGCCGCCGTCGTCCCGCGGTTTCCCGCTACTTTTTCTTTGGAGGCGGCTCGCCGGGCGCAGGCGGCTTGAGCCCTGCAGCCTGTGCGGGCGTGAGCCCCGCCGGGCTGGCCGGCTTCGGACCCGAGGGTGGCGGAGCCGCTCCCGGATTCAGCACCTTGTGGCTGCCCGTCTGCCCGACATTCAGCCCCGGTGGATTGAGCTTGTAAGGCGGCGCCTGTAGGGGCGGCGGCCCGTTGACTTTCGTCGTCGCCGGAGCCTGCGGCCCCGGATTGGGCTCGGCAGGGGCCTGCGGGGGTAGGACCTCCACCGACAGGCTGAATGTTCGCTTCTCAGCCGGTTGCAGCGAGCCGACGTTCACGACCTGGCGCGTGACCTCCTCGCCCTTGTCGTTGCGAACGGCGATGACGACGAAGTATTCCCAGGCCTCTTCCAGGGGCGGATGACGGATCACCCCTTCCACGCGCAAGGCGGAATTGGCCGCCACCTGGCGCTTCGCCGCTTCCTGGTCGAAGCGCAGGTGGTGCAGACAAC